>CALBXO010000753.1 GCA_937890335.1 uncultured Pseudomonadota bacterium
CCGCTCCCTGTCCGAACTCGAGGCCGCGCTGGGCGGACGTACGGGTGACCTATGGCGTGTGGGCGTCGCGTATGGCGGCCCGGACCCGCGCCTGGCGCTGCGCGGAACGGTGCCCGACGGCGACGAGGTTGCTGCCATCCGGAAGCGGCTCGCGTCGATGGACAAGCGCGGTGCCTGGACGGACCGGGTCCTCGGCGCAATCCGCCGGCACCCCGGGGTGCCAGCGCGGGTCATGGCCGAGGCGCTCGACGTCCAGAAGGACAAGTTGAAACCGCGGGTTCGGCGGCTGGGGGACCTTGGCCTGACCCTCTCACTCGAGCGCGGGTACCGGCTGTCACCGCGAGGCGCCGCCTTGTTTGGTTCCCCGAATGGGTTGGACGTGGCCCCGCTCCGCGAATCACCCGGCGACATCCCGTACGTCGCGCATTACTACCTGGAGGCCTGGGAGGCGTACTACGGTCCCACCGGACCGGGAGACGCGGCAGCTGACGTGCGTGCGGACGCCCAGGACGGGCTCCCCATGGGTTTTGTGGCCACGCGCGTCGGGGAGTTTGCTGGGGTCGCGTCGTTGCGTGCAGTCTCGCTGCCTTCGCACACGCAGCTGTCCCCCTGGCTCGCCGGTCTGCTGGTTCTGGAAGGGCACCGCGGTCACGGCGTCTCCGACGCCCTCGTCCGCGCCGTCGAGCGGTGCGCACGGGACCAGGGCTTTCCTCGATTGTTCGTGGCCACGGCGATTGACAGTCGCCGCATGGTCGAGCGCGGTTGGCGCCCGATGGACACGGCGCCAACGCTGCAGGGCGGGGTGCCGGTTCTGGCCCTCAGCCTGACCTGAGACGGTGCGGACGCTCAAAACACCCGGTGAGCCGGGTCGGTCGGACTACCGCCGCTCCCACGCGACAGCGTAGTTGGCCGTCCGATCTACCCGCAGCGGTCGAACGATCAGGAAATGTTGCCCAGTGTCGGCCGCCACGACTTCAAACTGGCTCGGCGGTGTCAGTGCGACCGTCTGAGCGAGGACGCCGCCCGGGCCAACGAGCGTGTAGCTGATATCCTGGTCGTCCGTGAAAGTGAAAGACAGGAGCTCATTGGCCTCGATTGTGCCGAGGTCAAACCAGTCGACATCGGGGCCACAAACGGTGCCGCCGATGGCCTGCGCGGGACTGGCCTGCCCGGGCTGGTCGTTCGGCTCGAGGTCGTCGTCGCACGTCGTATCTGCGGTTACCTCAGAGGTGGTCAGTTCGTACTCGTAGACCTCGTCTGGCCCCGACAGTGAGACTTGAAGCCGCCAGAATCCAGTGCGGCGACTGACCGCAGAGACTCCGGTTTCGAGGCCGAAGTCCGAGACGATCTCCTCGCCGTCAGGGTCGTAGAGCTTGGCGACCACCAGGCTGTCGGTGTTGTTTCAGGCCAGGTCGATGGCGAACGCCTGACCCCCACCAGACCCAGGCGGTACCAGTCGCTTGCGCCCTGGCATAGCTGGGCGTTGTGGGTGCCGGGGGCTAGCGTCGCCGCACGTTGCGACGAGTCGTTGGGGTCCCAAGCGTCATTGCACGCAGGCGCGGTCGCTGAGTGGGTCGTGACCTCATAGAGCTGATCTCCAGCGGGCACGTGCAGCACGGCCGTGGCTGGACCGAGGACTGACCAGGCGACACCACGCTCAAGTGCGCGCTGCGTCCCCAGTGGCGCGCCACGCAGGTCCTCGAGACGGGGGTCGAGCGCACCTTCCCGTTCGTGAAAGCGGACTTCGACCCGTGCCAGTTCGCCGTCTGCGAGCTCCAGGCTGAAGTAGTCTTCGTCGCTGCACGCTCGATACTCGCGGGTTCCCTGAGCCAGGCGCGCACCCGGCGCGCTGTTGTTCGGCTCGGCTGCGTCTGCGCAGGAATCGTCCGTCGGTGTGCAGGGCAGCAACGCCGGCACTCCAGGATCCTGGTCGTCGCAGTCGTCGCCGCCACATGCAGGATTCCGAGCCGCAGATGCGTCCCCATCGCTGTCGCATTCGACGAGGTTGACCGTCCATTCGGTCTCGCTCGTGTTTCCCACGAGGTCTTCGGCCTGGGCGCGCAATCGCACGGCGCCCGGCTGGAGATCCGAGAGTTCCAGGAGCTGGTGCCAGGGCGCGGCGGTGAACTGCAGCCGCGGTGTCTCCTCGTCGTTGACCCACGCAGTGATCCGTCCCACCCCGCTCGTGTCTTCGGCGCGAAGCTCGAACTGCACCCTGGGTCCGACGTCCGCGTCGGGAAGCGGAGATCGCACCTCCACGGTGGGACCGTTGTTGTCCACCGTCACTTCGATCTGAGCCTCGGCGCGATTGCCGACGGCGTCGACGACCGTCGCTTTCCACGTGGTTGGGCCGTCGGGGTGCTCGGTGGAGTCCCAGAAGTAGAGATCACCCCTGCGTTCCGCGTCGATGCCGTTGAACGTCACAGTCCGTGGCAGCGGCTCGTCCGTGATGGCGAGGGTAATCGGGACTTCGCCCCGGAGGATGGAGCCGGCCGCGGGAGAGAGGATGGCGAGGGTGGGAGGTTGGTCGACCTCGACGCTGACTGTGTCCATCGCAGTGACGCCGTAGGAATCGCCCCACACACGGATCGTCGTCGTTCCAGAGGTGCCGGAGCTGTCCCAAAGGAACGTGTACTCCTTGGGTGGGGTTTCCCAAGGCGGTGGTCCCCCGTAGGACTCGAAGTGCTCGCCGGCCTCCAACATGATCGCGGGAATGTTGCGCGGCCGGTCGATGGCGATGGTGACTTCCACGAGCCCTCCGACCGTCGCGCCGTCTTCCGGCGCAATGATTCTGAGCTCGCTGGGAGTTCTCGTGACCGTCAGCGGCTCTTCGCACTCGCAGCAACCGGCAAGAAAAACAGTCGACGCAAAAGGGCGAGTTGAAGCTTGAGCATCGCAATCTCCGTGAGATATGGGGAGATTGTACGTCGAATGCGGCGCCAGGCAAATGGTTCACCGGGGCGCTCGACGATCAACACAAGCGGGCGACCCGATCAGAGGGTGTTACAAATTCGGACCGAGCATGGGCAAGCACCGTCGTCGTGGGTGTTCCTGGCGC
>CALBXO010000754.1 GCA_937890335.1 uncultured Pseudomonadota bacterium
CGCAGCGAGATCCGGGCCATCGCCTTCAGTACGGCGATCTTCCTCGCCGGGAGCCTTTTTGGCGCGGGCGCGATGCTCGTGGACCCGGACGCCGGGGCCTACCTGCTGATCGACTATCACCGCAACGTGGACCCGTCCGATCGCGTGGCGGAGGAGGCGCAGAAGGGCGGTATGGCGCCCGATCGGCAGGCGCAGTTTTCCACGTTCCTGTTCACCCACAACATTCAGGTCACCTTCCTGGTCTTCGTCCTGGGTCTGAGCTTTGGCGTGGGTACGTTTGTCGCGTTGTTCGTCAACGGCCTCTACCTGGGGTCGCTGGCGGTCAACTACCATCTGGACGGCGTGGGGACGTTCTTCTGGGCGTGGATACTCCCGCATGGCGTGCCCGAGTTGACGGCCATATTCATCGCCGGGGGAGCCGGCTTCATCATCGCGCGGGTGCTTTGGAACCCTGGGCGACGGACGCGCTCGGCGGCCCTGAAACTTCACGCGGGTCGCGCGGTGAAGCTCATCCTGGGCACGGCGCCGATTCTGGTCGTGGCCGGGCTCATTGAGGGCACGATCTCGCAGATGCACCCGCCGCTGATGCCGTATTGGATCAAGCTGCTGGTGGCGGCGACGATGGCCGTGCTGCTGGTGCTCTATCTGGGCTTCGCAGGCCGGAAGAAGGGGGCCACGTGACCGAGCGCTACAAGATCGTCACCCCAGAGAACGTCGAGTTCGATTTTGAGGTCGCGGGCTTCTTCAGCCGCTTCGTGGCCTGGTTCATCGACATCCTCGTGATCGCGGCGCTGGCGTGGCTGATGTCGTGGCTGGCGAGCGTCTTCATGGCCGCCAGCGAGGGGCTGGGCAACGCCGTCTTCGCCATGCTGTTCTTTGTGGTGAACTGGGGCTATTTCGTGGTGCTCGAGTGGCTGCTCGGCGGCCAGAGTCTCGGCAAGCGCGCGATGGGCTTGCGTGTGCTCAGCGACGACGGCGTCCGCATCACCTTCCTTCAGAGCTGCGTGCGAAACCTCTTCCGGCTCCTCGACTCCATGCCCCTGTTCTACCTGGTGGGCGGCTCCTTTGCCTTTTTCAGCAAGGAGGGCAAGCGGCTCGGTGACATGGCGGCCGGCACGCTGGTGGTCCGCGAATCCAAGCAGCGGGCGCCCGAGGCCATCGTGCCGCCGAGCGAGCGCTACAACAGCTTCCTGTCCGACCGAGAGGTCTCCGCCAAGGTCAGCGCGCGTCTGGGCCTGGATGACCGGGAGCTGCTCGTGAACCTTGCGCTGCGCCGGGAGCGTCTGCCGCTGGATCAGCGGCTCTTGTTGTTTGAGGAGCTCGCCGAGCATCTCCAGGACCGCCTGCAGATGGAGAAGCCGGACTATTTCAGCGACGAAAAGTTCTGTTTGAACATCGCGGCCATGGCGTTGGGCGCCTCAGATGCCACACAGGTGTCAAGAATCGATGGTGGCAAACGTCAAGGTAGGCGGGCCTGGGGAGGAAGCAGGCGCTGACGTGAGACACCGGGCGCTGAGGCACGGGCCTCTTGTCGTGCGCCGATCCGATGCGCACATCGGTGGGACGGGGGTTGTTTGGTTGCCTACGTGGGTGGGTGATGCTATACGACCTCGGTGTCTATCAACGGAGAAGTGCCAATGCCTAGTCCCCGTGACATCGGGCGCGCGTGCGGCGTTATCGCCCTCGCCGCAGCCCTGCTCCTGCCGTCGCTCGCCGCGGCACAGGAGGGGGAGAAGCCGGTCGATTCCGGCGCCGAGTCCACCACGACGACCGAGAAGGTCGCCCCTGAAGCGCCGGCAGAGGTCGATGATGGAGGCAGCTACGAGCTGCGCGTCAAAGAGCTCGAAGAGAAGGTCAACGATCTCAAGGAGAAGATCTTCCGATCCAAAAGTCGGCTCGTTCTCCTGAAAGAGACCGTCCTGCGCGGCAGGATTGCAGGCTCCAAGGCGGTGCTGGTTCACCGCAACGAGATGGGCAATAGCTTCAAGCTGGAGCAGGCCATCTACTCGCTGGACGGCAACCAGATCTACAACAAGCGCGACCAGGATGGTGACCTGGCCGACAAAGAGACGTTTGAGCTGTTCAACGGCGCCATCGTGCCGGGCAAACACAACGTCTCCGTTCTCCTCGTGTACCGCGGCAACGGCTTTGGCGTGTTCAGCTACCTCCAGGGGTACAAGTTCACGATCCGGTCCAGCTACGCGTTCAACGCCGAGGAGGGCAAGACGACCAAAGTGAGCGTGGTGGCCTACGAGAAGGGCAACTTCACCACCGCACTCGAAGATCGCCCCAACGTTCGCTACGAGACTGAGTTCTTCGACGCGAACGAGGGCGAGGGCGCCACCAGCAGGAAATGACGTTGGCAAAGCGTACGATCGGAGCGCTCCTCGCCGTGATCGCCATGATGCTGGCGGCCGGGAGCGCGAGTGCCCAAGGGCGCGTCGATGAGATGAGCGCCGACGTGGACACGCTCGGCAAGGACATCCAGACGCTTGAGGCCCGGTACATCAACCCGGACCTTCTCGAGAACCGGTACGAGGTGGAATCCCGACTCAACGAGGGTCGGGTTTTCTACATTCTCAAGGACTGGTACCGGGCGAGCGTCATCTTTCTGGACCTGGTGTCCAACAAGAAGATCAAGGGGACGCCCGCTCAGCGCGACGCGCTGTTCTACCTGGCCGACAGCCTGTTCATGCTGGACAACGTCATCGGTGCCCGGCGTCGCTTCAACGAGCTTCTCGGCGTAGGGGCCGGCGAGTACTACCAGGACAGCGTCAAGCGGCTGATCGAGATCGCGTCGTTGACGGATGATTTCACCAACGTCGAGACCTTGTACAAGGCGGCTCGCGCGCGTGCGGGGGCAGAATCGCGCCCCGAACTCACCTACGTGTACGGCAAGAGCCTGTTCTTCCGGGACAAGAATGCCGACGCGTTGCGCGCGTTCCGGTCCATCCCGAAGGACTCTGGCGTCTACCTCCAGAGTTTGTATTTCCAGGGCGTGCTGCTGGCCAAAGAGGGCTCCGAGACCAAGGACAAGGGCAAGCTCAAGAGCGCACTGGCCTCGTTCAACAAGGTGCTTGAGCTCGCGGGGCCTCGCCCCACGGACTTGCGCATCATCGAGCTGCTGGAACTGACGCATATGTCCATCGGGCGCGTCTACTACGAGCTTGAAGAGTGGGAGCTGGCGGTCGATCAATACCAGTACATCGAGCGGGACAGCGACTATTTTGACCGCTCGCTCTACGAGGTGACGTGGTGTTTCATCCGCCGCGGCGACATCAAGAAGGCGCAGCGGAACCTGGACATCCTGATTCTGAGCGCGCCCGACAGCGCGCTGACCCCGGAGGCGAGGCTGCTGCGAGGGGATTTGATGTTGCAGCTCGAGGCGTACGGCGACGCGGTCGCGACGTACCAGGAAGTCATCGACGACTACGAGCCGGTCAAGGCGCGCCTGGAGCAGATCATGAACCGGCAGGGCGGCGCGAAGGCGTACTTTGACGCGCTCGTCGGTCGCGATGTGGGCCGGGCGGAGTCTGTCGAGGTACCGGCGGTGGTGGCCGCGTGGGTCAACGACGATCCGCGTATGGCGCGCACCCTCGGCGTGGCGAAGGACCTGGACACTGGGCGCGCCGACATCGAGGACTCGCTGGAGATCATCAGCGAGCTTGAGGACGCCATCAACAGCCGGTCCAAGGTAGACATCTTCCCCGAACTCAAAGAGGGCTGGGGTCGCGGTCTGGAGGTCCAGAGCCAGTTCGTGTCCAAGAAGAAACAGCTCATCGCCATCGAGGCGAAGATGGTGTTGGCCGGGGCGTCGCAGGGCGACCGCGCGCGGTACTCGACCGTGCGCGATGAGCGCAAGCGCCTTCAGAAGGGCTACGACATCATCCCGAAGAGCCGCAGTGAGCTCGGCACCCGTGAGCGGGGCGTCAAACGGCAGTACGCCGACCTCGAGACGGCACTGTACCGGCTCGGGTACGAGATCGATTCCCAGCGGGCGCAGCTGGTCGCGATGGACAAGTGGCTCGAGGACCGCAAGGCGCGCGGCGATGAGGTGCCCGCCGAAGAAGAGCGCACGATTCGCGAGTCGATGAAGCGGCACTACAAGCTCATCGAAGAGCTGGAGGTTGACCGCGCGGAGCTGCGAAAAATCGTTCGGCGCGGCAAGGCGCAGACGGGTATCAACGACGACGTCGCCGAGTCCGAAGAGGAGACCAAAAAGGAGTACCAGGCGGCGCTTGCCAGCGAGCGGTCGCTGCTCCGGGAGCTGCGCGGCGGCCTCAAGCCAGACGATCGTGCCAGCGTGGAGCGTATGGACGACATCCACGCCCGCATCCTGCGTCACGAGGCGCGGCTCGAGAGCTACTTTGGCAAGCTGAACAAGATCGTGAACCGCAAGGTCGACGAGATTCGGCGCGAGCTCGACGCTGAGCGCGTGCGTGTTGCCCAGTACGCCGAGGAGCTGAATGTCTACTCCGGTGACTCCGACAGCCTGGCCGGAGACATCGCGCAGAACAATTTCCGGCGTGTGGAAGAACGATTTGACGACATCATTCTCAAGGCCGATGTCGGAATCATCGATGTGGCGTGGAAGCGCAAGGAAGACCGGACCGCCCGCATCAAGCAGTTGTTTGAGCACAAGGCCAACGATCTCGAGACGCTGGACCGGAACTTCGAGGGCGTGCTCGAAGAGGAGGGCGAGTGATGCGACAGGCTCTCGACAAGATACTCGTCGGGCTCCTGGCCGCCGCTCTCTGGAGTGCGCCTGCCGTTGTCTGGGCACAGGAAGGGGACGCGGACGCGCCCGAGGCGGAGGCCGAGGGCGACGCGGACGCTGAGCCTGCTCCCGATGAGGAGCCGGAAGGCGAGGCCCCCGACGACGGCGAGAAGGTGGACGAAGCCACGGCGGCGACCGCTGGCGACGACGAGGGTTCGACCCCAGACGACGCGGACCCGGAGGGCGACGACACCCCGGACAAACCGGTCGACACGGGCGCGGACCCCAAGCCTGGCGTCACCGCCCCCCCCATCTCACTCCCGCCGGGTGCGACCCCGGAACAGGCCCGCGAGATCGAGGCTTTCCAGAAAAGCTACCTGCGCTACGAGCGGGAGATTGGAGACTACCGCGCCGAAGTCGGCCGGATCGTGCAGGCGGAGTACGACCAACGCCGCGCCGAGATCGAGGTTGTCTACGACAAAGAGATCAAGGGCCTGGAGATCTTGGAGCGCGAGCGTCGCGACGAGGCGATCGCAGCCTTTGAGGAGTTCCTCCGCAAGTACCCGAACAACGCCAGGTACAGCCCGGACGTCGTCTACCGGCTCGCGGAGCTGTACTTCGAGAAGGCCAACGACGACTACCTCCTGGCCGACGAGCGGTTCCAGCGGCAGTTGGAGCTGTTTGAACTAGGGCGGATCGCGGACGAGCCCGAGACGCCCAACCGTAGCTACGACAAGACCATCGCGCTCTTCCAGCGCCTGATCACCGATTTTCCCGAGTACCGCTACGTCGACGGTGCGTACTACCTGCTGGGCTTCTGCTTGCTGCGCACGGAACAGGACAAGGAGGCCAAGGCGGCTTTTGAGGATCTGATCAGGCTGCGGCCGGACTCCCGGTTCGTGGCTGAGGCCTGGGTCCGGATCGGTGAGTATCACTTCGACTACAACCAGCTTGACGAGGCGATCAGCGCCTATACGCAGGCGCTGAATTTTCCCGAGAACGCGTACTACGACAAGGCGCTGTACAAGCTGGCCTGGGCGTACTACCGGGCCGATCGGTTCGAGGAGGCAATCCAGACCTTCAAGGACCTGGTGCAATACGCGGACAACAAGAAGGCCGAGACCGGAAAGTCGGGGTCTGAGCTGCGTGAAGAGGCGATCCAATACCTGGCCATCAGCCTGTCTGAGGAAGACTGGGACAACGACGGCATCCCGGACGAGAACTTCGGGATGGAGCGCGTAGGCAAATACTTGTCCGGCGATGAGCCGTACAACCGCGAGGTGCTGGTCAAGCTGGCGGACATCCTGTTCGACAACACCCGGTACGAAGAGGCGGTGAAGGTGTACCGCGCGGCGCTGGATCGCTACCCGCTGGCGTCGGAGAACCCCCAGTACCACGACAAGCTCATCATCGCGTTGGAGCGGCTGCGGCTGTTTGACGAGGCGGTCGAGGAGCGGCGGAAGATCGGCGAGTTCTACGGTCCGGGCTCCGATTGGTTCGTGCACCAGGAGAAGGAGGGCAACCAGGACGCGCTGACCTTTGCGCGCGATCTGGCCAAAAACAACCTGATCGACTCCGCGACCTGGTACCACGAGCAGGCGCAGAAACTCGCCCAGGAGGCCGTAGACCGGTCCGACCCCAACCTGGAGGTCCAGGCACGGGAACGCTTTGCCATCGCGGCCCAGACCTACGGGACCTACCTGGACGCCTACCCCCATGACCGGGAGGCGTACAAGTGGCAATTCTACCAGGCTGAGTGCCTGTTCTACTCCGCGCAGTTTGAGCCCGCGGCCGAGGCGTACAGCGCGGTGCGCGAGCTCAACTCCGGCGAGAACAAGTTCCGCGAGCCGTCGGCGTTCAACGCAATCAAGGCCTACGAGTTCTCCGTGCAGGCCGGGATCCAGCGCGGTGAGTACCCCAAGGAGGCCCTCCCGCTCGCCAATCCCGACCAGGAGGAGGAGGAGCCTGCCGCCGACGGCTCCGCCGCAAAACGCGACGAACCCATCGTGGTGTCCGAGCCCATCGAGATCCCGGAGCTTGTGGGCAAGATGAACGCGGCGCGCGAGCGGTACGTGGAGCTTGGGCTCAAGAATCAGGACAAGAAGCTGCCAGGAAAGCTCGAGTTTCAGGTCGCCCGCGTCTTCTACGACTTCAAACACCTCGAGGAGGCGCGCAAGCGCTTCGAGCGCATCATCGGCAAGTATGAAGGACAGGACGTGGCGGTCTTCGCCGCGACCCTGATCCTCCAGAGTTACGTCGATGTGGCGGACTACGAGAACATGGCGCTGTGGGCCGACCGCATCGCCAGCAACCCGAAGCTCGCCAACGGCGCCAAGGCGGCCGAGATCCGCAAGGAGGCCGAGCGCCTCAAGCTCGGCGCCACCTTCAAGGCCGGCGAGCGGCTGCTGGACGAGAAGAAGTACGAGGCGGCAGCGGAGAAGTTTGTGTCCGTGGTCAACGCGAACCCGAAGAACGAGTACGCAGACGACGCCCTGATCAACGCGGCCGTCGCCTACGAGACGGTCAAGCGGTATGAGTCGGCGTCCAAACTCTACAAGCGCGTCTACCAGGAGTACCCCGACAGCACCCACGCACCCAAAGCGCTCTTCCGTGTCGCGTTCAACGCCGAGCGCTTCTTCGACTACGACCAGGCGGTGCGCAGCTACCTGCTCCTGACCGATCGCTACAAGGGCGACGAGAAGCGCGAGGTCTCGCTGCGCCGCGCGGGGGTCATCCTGGAGAACACCCAGGACTACGAGAAGGCGGCCACGACGTACATCCGTTTTGCCAACGAGTTCCCGGACTCGGAGGACGCGCCAGTGGCGCTGTACCAGGCGGCGTTGGTGTACGAGAAGATGGGCGACGTGAACCGGATGATCCGGACGCTGAGCGACTTCAGATCCAGGTTCGGCTCCGATCCGAAGTACAACTTCCAGGTCATGCAGGGCCTGGACAAGGTCGCCACCCACTATTGGGAGAAGGCCCGCGATCAGCGCACGGCGCTCAAGTACTTCAAGGACATCGAGCGAGAGTACATCGTGCGGGGCATCGCGCCGGGAAGCCGAGAGTCCGCGTTTGCGGCCAAGGCGCGCTTCTACCAGGTGGAGGTCGAGTTCGCAGCGTGGGACAAGATCCAGGTGCGCGGCTCGCTCAAGCAGCAGGAGGGCGCGCTCAAAAAGAAAATCGAGGGCGCCAAACGCCTGCGCCCCCGGTACGAGTCCATCTACGAGTACCGCGCGCTGGAGTGGGTGATGGCGGCGGGTTACCGCGCGGCGAACATTCAACAAAGATTCGCGCAGGCGCTCTACGATGCCGAGGTTCCGTTCGATGAGGAGAGCGACGAGTACTACATCTACAAGACCAAGCTCGAGGATCTAGCCGTGCCCCTCGAAGACGCCGCCGTGGCGGACTACGAGAAGGTTCTAGCGCGAGCGCGGGAAGACAAGATCGTCAACGAGTGGACCAAGAAGGCGCTGACGGAGCTCAACAAGTACAAGCCGTCGGAGTTCCCCCTGTTCCACGAAGAGAAGATTGAGATGACGCCGCTGACCACCACACCGCTCGGACCCGCCACGCCGACCACGCTTCAGAAGGGCACATTGGATGCACCCGAAGAGGACCTGATCGACGACGGGCCTGAGGAAGAAGTCGACGGTAAGTGACGCGAGATGTCAGATACGCCTCGGTCCGATCGTCTAGGGATGCGGTCATGAAGTATACGCCCATCATTTTTGCCCTGGCCCTGGCTCTGAGCGCGTGCTCGGGGACGAGCGCAGCAAAGAAGAAGGACCCGGCACCCGTAGGTGCACCCGGGGGTGGCCCGACCGCATCCAACACGGACAGCGCCGATTCCGGTTCCCCCGCGGATCCGGCCGAATCCTCCGACGTGGACGACACGCCGGTGGAGAAGGCCGCGCCCGAGCGTCCGAAGAAGAGCGGCTTTGGCGACGTCGATGTCTCCAGCTCGGCGGAAGCGGCGCTGGACTCGGCGGCGGAGTCGATGGCGAACGGCGATTTTGCCGCTGCGCGGTCCACACTCGAGAGCCTGAGCAGCGACCCCAAAGCCGGTTTTCTGGCCAGCTACAACCTGGGTGTGCTCGCCGACCGCGAGGGCAAGGCGGGCGAGGCCATTGGCCACTTTGAAGAGTCATTGCGGCTGAACCCGGACTTCACGCCGTCTCTGGTCAGTGTTTGCCGCCTGTACCTGCGCCAGGGCAAACCTGGGCTGGCGGCGCAGACCGCGGAGCGCTACGTGCGCCAGCGGCCGGACAACCTGGATCATGTGGACGCCAAGCTGCAGGTGCTGCTGTTCAACCAGCGGTACGAGGACGTCATCCGCGAGGCCAAAGCCGTCCTGCGCAAGGACGAGCGCAACGTCCGGGCGATGATGAACCTGGCGCAGGCCTACCACAGGCTCGGCAAGCACGAGCTGGCCGAGAGCATCCTCACGCAGGTCGCGGAGATCACCGAGGACGACGTGTTGCTCGGGGACGTGCGCAATATGCTGGGCTTTGTGTACCTCGCGCTCAACGACGACTTCCGTGCGCGTTCGTCCTTCGAGAAGGCCCTGGGGCACCGGCCGGATCATGCTGAGGCGCACAACAACCTGGGCGTCCTGTACCACCGTGCGCGCGACTACTCAGGCGCGGCGGGATCGTTCGAGCGCGCGGTCGCCCTTCAGCCGAAATTCAAAGAGGCGTTCCTGAATCTGGGCAACGCGCGCAAGGGCTCCAAGAAGTATTCGGAGGCTGAGCAGGCGTTCCTGGAAGCGATCCGGATCGACAGCACCTACGCCCCTGCGTACTTCAATCTCGGCATCCTGTACCTGGACGGCGAGTTCGACGGTCGGGACAAGAAGGAGCAGTTCCAGCTGGCGATCGACAACTTCAACCGGTACAAGGCCGAGCTCAAGGCGGAGGTCCCCCGCGACGATCCTGCGGATCAGTACGTGGAGGAGGCCAAGAAGAAGATCCAGATCGAGATCAAGCGTGACGAGCAGAACCGCGAGGCGCTGCAGGGCGGCGACGACGGCGGTGATGAAGGGCTCGACGGCGATGCTGGCGATGGCGGCGAAGGCGGCGATGGCGATGACTTCGGCGACGATCCGTTCGGCGATGAGGAAGATGAGTTCGGCGACGATCCGTTCGGAGACGAGGACGGCGGCGGCGACGAGGGAGACAAGTGATGAGCAAGGCGATGCGACGTGGCGGACTTTTGTCCGTCGTGATCTTCGCGGCTGCGGTGCTGCTGGCCGCTCCTGCGTCCGCGCAGGATCGTAAGGGCAGCCCGAGGGTAATTGAGCTCGACGAGGAAGTGATCAAGGGTCGGGTGCAGAAGCCCGAAGCCTTCTACATCCTTCAGCACGCGAGCCTGAATTATAAACGGCTGGACCCGAAGGCGACGTTCATCCCGGAGCTCGTCAAGAGCGTGAAGGAGAAGCCGTTTTAGGCATTCGGAAGGCTTTTGAAAATGCCTTCCTTGTGCCGAACGGATGTGTTATACCGATGCGTCCTTTGGCCGCGCGATTGGCTGGTCGCGGTGATGGACACCCAGACCCGAGACAAAAAAAGTTCAGGACCGAGTCGCCGTTTGACGGCGAACTCACCCGTGATTTCACAAGGAGGAGTTCATGAGTGGTATTGCCGAGGCGTTCCGTACCGGCGGTGGTTGGATGTACGTCATCCTGGTTGTCTCGATCGTCGCTATCGGGATCATCATCGAGCGATTCATCTTTCTTTTCTTCAAGTACAACATCAACGCGCACACGTTCATGGCCCAGATCCAGAAATTGGTGATGGCCAACAACATCGACCGCGCGATCAAGTTGTGCAACGCAGCGCCTTCGGCGGCCCTTCCCAAGGTCATCAAGGCAGGCCTTACCCGAGCGAATAAGGGTGAGGTTGAGATTCAGAACGCGATTGAGGAGTCGACCCTGGAGGTCGTGCCTCACATCCTCAAGCGGACCCCGACCCTTCAGGCGCTCGCGAACATCGCGACGCTGCTCGGACTTCTCGGTACCATCATTGGTCTCATCGAGGCGTTCCAGGCACTTGAGAAGGCGACCCCGGATACTCGTCAGCAGCTGCTGTCGAAAGGTATCTCGCTCGCGATGAACACGACGGCCTTCGGCCTCATCGTGGCCATCCCGTGCCTGGTTGCTCACCTCTTCCTGGCCGGCATGACCAAGAAGATCGTGGATGAGATCGACCAGTACAGCGTGAAGCTGGAGAACCTGCTGGTGAGCCGCGGCAAGGGCGGATCGAACCCGCTCGAGAAGTAGTCGCCGCCGGCGCGAGCCGGCACTAGTTGGTTCACGGGCGCGGGCGCGCGCCGACGTACCGCTCAGTTGCGGCACGGAGATGTTGCGCCCTCGGTCTCTGAAGGAAGGCCCTCATGAGGCACAAGAAGTTACTACCAGCGGACCAGGATTTGAACCTGGCTCCGATCATGAACCTGGTCATGATCCTGATTCCGCTGCTGCTCATCTCGATTGAGTTCGAGAAGATGGGCGTCATCAACGTCTCCGCGCCGAAGCTCAACGTCGGTCCGGTGGACGAACAGGATCAGCCGGAAGAGCCTCCGCTGAACCTGACGATCGGCATCTCGACCAGCGGTTTCACGATCGCTGCGACAGGCGCCAAACTGAACCCGATCGAGGGTTGCCCGGAAGCGGGCGCGACAATCTGTGTCACGAACGGCACGGACGTGGCGACCTATATGGGCGAAGTGAAGACACTGCGTGAGCAGTACGACGCGACCGGGAACAAGGCGTTCATGGCGCAGTCGGACGAGAAGCTCAAAGCTGTGGAAGAGGCGTACGACTACCGTCGCCTGTACAACCAGCTCGTGGACATCAAGAAGAAGTATCCGGACGAGACGGTGGTGAACCTGGGTGCAGACCCGGACATCCCCTTCGAGATTCTGGTGCGGTCGATGGACACGGTCCGCTTCAAGCGCGATGCCGGCAACGACGAGGGCACCTTCGAGGCGGTCGAGAAGTTCCAGAACGCTCGTTTCGAGGAGAGCACCACGGGTGACTCCAAGTACACGCAGCTGTTCAACGACGTAGTCCTCGCAGTTATCCAGTAGGAGGAGCGGACACATGAGTGAACTGAGCGCCGGCTTCTCCAAAGAAGAGGAGCAACGCATCCTCGAAAAGCGCGCCCGCGAGGCGCGCCGGGGTAAGCGCAGTAAGAAACGGCTGGAGGAGCAAGGTGCTCTGAACATCAACTCGATGATGGATCTGATGACCATCATTCTGGTGTTCCTCATCGACTCCTACGGCAACAACCCGATTCAGGTCAAAGCGTCTCCCGACCTGCTGATCCCTCGGTCCAACTCTCAGTTGACCCCCGAGGACACGATGCAGATCACCATCACGCGTAAGGCGATCGTCGTGGGCGACAACCACGTCGTCAACCTGAAAGATGGACAGATCGACAAGACCCAGAAGCGGGGTGGTGAGAACAGCCTCTACATCCAGCCCCTGTTTGACAAACTGACCGAGGAAGTCAGCAAGCACAAGCAGATGGCGGCGCTGCGCAAGCAACCGTTTGAGGGCGTGGTGACGATCGTGGCTGACCGCACAACGCCGTATCGCCTGGTGACTGAGGTGATGTACACGGCGGGTCAGGCGCAGTTGAGCAAGTTCAAGTTCGCCATCGTCAAGAACCCGCAAGGCAAGAGCAAGAAGAAGGCGGCTGCGGCTGAGGGCGGCTGACGCCCTGCGGTCGGACCGCGTTCACCGGAGCTGTTGGGCCGGTCGGGAAATTCCCTGCCGGCCCTTCTGCTTTTTTGTGTCAACTTCGACCACGCGGTACGTCCAATAATCAGACGGCGGAGACAAGGTCTGGCAACAGATTCGAAGTCTCCGATTCAATCCCAGCGGGTCGTTTGCCGATGCAAGCCACAGGGGGTGAACACCACCTCTTGATGCCTCGACAAGGAACGGAATCAATGTCGGCGAAAGCAGGACGCACAGCTTCAAGCAGGAACACGGGACGGAAGATCCTCCGCGTGGGGATCATCCAGAACGGGAAGATCATCGAGGAACGGCTCTTGCGAAAGCACGGGCCCATCACCTTGGGTCACCACCCGAAGAACTCGTTCCATGTTCCCGTGGCGGACATTGCCAAGTCTGCCACTCTCTTCGAACACAAGAACAACCAGTACCAGCTCATCTTCAGCGAGAAGATGAGTGGGCGCGTGTCCCTCGGGGACGGTGTCCATGACCTGGACAAGCTCCGCAGCTCCGGCAAGGCCCAGAAGCGCGGCGACGGGTACGCGGTCACTCTGACCGAACGCTCGCGCGGCAAATTGGTCCTCGGCGAAGTCACGTTGCTCTTCCAGTTTGTGACGCCGCCGCCGCCGCGGACCAAGCCCCAGCTCCCGGCCAACATGCGTGGCGGCTGGGTGCGCAACCTGGATTGGACCTTCCTGTTCATCATGGGCATGTCGGCGCTCATCCAAGGCGGCAGCGTCTGGTGGGTTCAGGCACAGGACTGGCCTGAGCCGCGCGATGTCCAGGGCTTGCCCGATCGCTTCGTGCAGATCATCCAGGCCCAGGACGAGGAAGTGGAGAAGTCGGACGAAAAACTCGAGCTCGAGAAACTCGAGGGCGAGGGCGAGGCCGAGCCGGAGAAGAAGGAGCCGGAGAAGGTCGCCAAGAAGGAGCCCAAGAAGGTGGACCCGGACAAGCGGGCCGCCGACGAGGCCAAGCGCAAGAAGGCGCTGTCCAAGGCGGTTGAGAACAAGACGATCCTCAAGAAGCTGGGATCGATCAGCCCGGATGGCGGAAGCCTCGTGGATGCGCTGTCCGGTGGTGCCGATCGCAAGAGCCTGGACGAGGCCTTTGCCGGGTCCACCGGTGTCGAGTCGGCGACTGCGGGTGTGGAGCGCTCCGGCCTCCGGCGCGCCGGCAGCGCAGACGCCACCGGCGTCGGTGGCCGTGCTGACATCGGTGACCTCAAGGTCAAGGGCGCGGGCGACACCAAGGTCGATACGGGCAAGAAGACCGCGGCGGTCTCCGTCAAGGGCCGTGTCTCCCTCAAGGGA
>CALBXO010000755.1 GCA_937890335.1 uncultured Pseudomonadota bacterium
CGTCGTGGACGTGCTGTACACGCGCATTGACCCGAGGGTGGTGCTGCGGTGACCTGGATGCGCAGAAATCCGCTGGCCCTCGTCGGGGCGGCCATCCTCGCCGTGGTGCTCTTCTGCGCCGTGGCCGGCCCGCTGGTGGCGCCGTACGAACGGTCTGAGCGCGACGTGTCGCGACAGCTCGAGGCGCCGAGCGCGGACCATCTGCTCGGGACCGGCGAGAACGGCGAGGACGTCCTCACCGAGATCGTGCACGGTGCGCGCGTGGCGGTCGTCGTCGGGCTCGGCGCCGTGCTCGTGAGCCTGTTCCTCGGCGTGGGACTCGGCGCGGTCAGCGGCTATTTTGGCGGCTGGATCGACGAAGTGCTGATGCGTGTCACGGAGGTGATGCTCAGCTTCCCCGGCATCCTCCTGGCAATCCTGATCATCTTCGTGTCCCAGGAACCGTCGGTCATGACCGTCATCTTCGCGCTGGCCGTCACCGGGTGGGCGGGGTACGCGCGCCTTGTGCGGGGCCAGGTGCTCGTCGAGCGGGAGAAGGCCTACGTCGAGGCCGCCCGCGCGTTGGGCCTTCCCCATTGGGCGATCCTCCTGCGCCACGTCATCCCAAACGTCCTCGGTCCGGTCATTGTCCAGGCGACGTTCGGCATCGCTTCGTCCATCCTCGCCGAGGCCTCCCTGAGCTTCCTCGGGCTCGGCCCCCAGGACTCCGCGTCGTGGGGCAGTTTGCTCGACCAGGGCGCCAGCTACTTCCTGCTCACCGGCCATCTTGCGCTCTTCCCAGGGCTCGCCATCATGGTCACGGTGCTCGCCATCAACTTCGTCGGAGACGCGCTCCGCGACCATTTAGACCCCCGGACGCAGACATGAGCCACACCCTGTCCGAAGACGCCGGCCAATGCCTGGTCGTTGGCTTTCAAGGAACCGAAAGTGTCCCTGACGCGCTGTCCACCGCGCTGCGCACCTCCACCGTCGGCGGCGCCATCCTCTTCTCCCGGAACATCACCGGAGACTGGGGACAGCTGGCGGCCCTCAACGCCGCGCTGGACAACTGCCGCCCGGCCGACGGCACCCCCGTTTTCATCGCGGTGGATCAGGAGGGTGGCCGGGTGCGCCGCGTCAAAGGCGAGGGCGTCACCGCCATCCCGGCGATGCTGCGCGTAGGTGAAACCGGCGACCGCGAACTCGCCGCGAAGGTCGGCGAGCTGATCGCGACGGAGCTCGCCGCGCTCGGGTTCAACCTCAACTTCGCGCCCGTCCTCGACATCTGGACCAACCCGGACAACCAGGTCATTGGAGACCGCGCCTTTGGACGCGAACCCAATGTGGTGGCCGATATGGCCGGCGCCCTGACCGTGGGACACTACGTCGCTGGCGTCTGCCCATGTGGCAAACACTTCCCGGGCCACGGGGACACGACGGCCGACTCTCACTACGAGCTCCCGGTCCTCCCCCACGGCCCCGAGGCACTCGCACGGCGCGAATTGATCCCCTTCCAGAGGGCCATCGCGGGTGGAATTCCCATGATCATGACCGCACACATCCTGCTGCCCGCGATCGACGCGGTGCATCCCATCACCCTGAGTCGCACCGGCCTGACCGGGCTCCTACGTGAGCAGCTTGGGTTCCAGGGCGTGATCGTCAGCGACGACCTGGAGATGAAAGCCGTCGCGGACCGCTACGAGATTGAGGAGATCGTGGAGCTCGGGCTGGCCGCCGGTGTCGACGTCTTCCTCATCTGCCACACCGAGGAACTCTGGAAACGCGCCCACGCCGCGCTCGTCCGCCTGGGGCAATCGGAACCATGGGCTCGCGACGCGATCCGCGCCGCGGCGGCCAGGGTCCGGACCCTCAAGAGCCGGTACCTGCCGAGCGCGGTGTACGAGGTGGGCGATCTGGCCTCAGAGCTTGGAACGCCAGCCCACGCGGCCCTCGTGCGAGAGTTGTTAGCTGGCTGACGTCTGCGCGCGGGCGAACCACTCGCGCAGCAGATCCATGTCCAGTGGCTTGTCAAAGCACGGCAGCTCCACTTCCGCGAGCCTGCGTCGGATCTCGGGGATGAACGCGCCGCCGGTCATCAGGGCCATCCGCTGGCCGAGCCAGGGATGATCCACAAGGATCCTCTCGGTCAGCTCAATGCCTGTCATGCCGGGCATCATCACGTCGCACAGCACAAAATCGAACTCGGCGTCCCTGGCCAATAGGGCCAGGGCCTCCTCCCCGTTGTAGGCGACCTGCACGTCGTCCTCGCGCATCAGGCGCTTGATGGACTGGCCAATCAGCGGCTCGTCGTCCACTACCAAGAGCCTCAGCCGCGCCCTGCGAGAGTTGTTTCGCAGGTCTCGCGTCGTCGGACCCTCGTCCGGTGTCGCGCAGTGCAGTGTGACCCGGAAACTCGTTCCGACACCGACCTCACTGTCCACGTCGATGCGTCCGCCCATCTTCTCGATGAGCCCGAGGCAGACCGACAGACCCAGCCCCGTCCCCTCGCCCTGCGGTCTCGTGGTGAAGAACGGCTCGAAGATGTGGGGCAGGTTCTCATCACTGATGCCAACCCCAGTGTCGCGCACCTCGATGATGACGAGGTTCTCGGCCTGTTCGATGGAGACGGTGATCGTGTTGTCATCCGCCGCACCGACCGGAACCGCGTGAACGGCGTTGACCAGAAGGTTCACGACGACCTGGACGAGCCGCACTTCGTTGGCCAGGGCCGAGGCCCGGACAAAGTTGCGCACCAGATGAGCGCGGTGCTGGAGCTGGTTGCGCGACAGGTTGATCGCGGCCTCGCAGGCGGCCTCGATGTCCACAGGCGCGAGCGTCTTCTCCTTGCGAGACCGGGCAAAGATCTTGAGGTCGCCGACGATGCTCGCGATGCGCGCCGCGCCGCCCTGCGACTCCACCAACACCTCGCGGATCTCTTCCAGGTCCGCCTCCTCGAAACCGCGCTCGATCTCCCGGTCCAACCACGACAGGTTCGCCATCACGTAGGTCAGAGGATTGTTGATCTCGTGCGCGACGCCCGCCGCCAGCTGTCCCAGGCCGGCCATCCGCTCCACGTGTTGCAGTTGACGCTCCAGCAACTCCCGCTCGCGCCGCAGTGTGAGGTCCCGGCGCAAGCCCACCGTGCCCGTGTACTCCCCCAGCGCCGACCGCTGCGGAAACAGGCTCACCTCCGTCTCCACGCTGCTCCCATCCTTGCGCCGGGACACCACGCGCCCATCCCAACGCTCGCCGCGCATCATGTACTCCTCGATCTCCCGGTAGAACGCCGTCGAATGGACACCGCTGCGCAGCAGATCCCTGGGTGTGGACCCCATCGCCTCGTCCATCGAGTACCCGGTCAGCTCCTCCCAGACGGGGTTGACGTAGATGAAGCGGTTGGTCGTATCGAGCAGCTCCACCGCATCCGTGCACACCCGCGCGTTGCCCATGAGCAGGGTGCGCAGCCGCTGCTCGCGCCAAGCCCGGCGCCCCGGTCGCCGCAGCAGATACACCCAGGTGCCGTCCTCTGCCTCCGTCGCGTCCACATCGAGTTCGATACGACCCTGAAACTGAATCCGTGAGCCGTCCAGCGCCTCTCGGGAGCCCAGCCGCCGGGGCAGCCCCACCTCCTCGACCAGTTTTGGCCAATTGGAACCGACCAGCTCGTGGGGAGACAAGCCCAGGAGCTCGGCCGTGCGGTCGCTTACCGCGATGACCGTGCCCTCGGCGTCTACCGCCACCATCGCATGCGGCATCGCCGCCAACACCGCGTCGAGTTGCCCGCTCAACCGTCGACCTCAGCGACCTGGGCGTCCGCCTCCACTTTGGCGTCCTCGGCCCGCCCATCCGGTTCGGACAGCGTCGGTGGCGCTGCGACGCCCACGCCCGCGGCAGCTCCGGCGGCCGGCTGCCCTGCGTGCTGGACTTCCGAGTAGAGAACATCTGAGTCCAGGCCGAGCTCCGCATCGTCGAGCAGCCCCTCCACCTCGACTCCCTTGCCACGGCGCGCCCGGTTGATCGCGTCGGCCAGGACCGCCGGATGATGGGAACTCACGAACACCTTGCGCACCCCGCCTCCGCCGGTCTTGTAGTGAATCATGACACCGGACCCGCCGTCGCCGGGCATGTTGAACGCCCAGCTGCCATCGAGAAACGAGTATTTGATGCCCCACCCGCCGTATTTGACGACCGCATTGTACTGCTGCGCCTCGCACAGGACGATGTCCTCGACCTTGATGCGCGGACCAAACAGCCCGTACTGAACGTGGACCTTCTCCTGGGTGACGGACACGCGCAGCGCGTAGATGTTGGCCCAGACAAAGGCCATCCAGACTGCGAGGAAGGGAAAGAACAGCAGAGGTGCGCCGTCCCGCACGGCAAACGCCCCGCCCACCACAGCGCCGACCACGCCAAGGCCCATGGCGGCTTGGAGCCACCAGGGCGACGTGATCTTGTCCCGATGGAGGATCTCTCCTCCCTCACTCATGAATTCAGACTCGTAGGGGTCGGGCTCGCGCCCCCCCGCGCCCGACTTCACCGGAGTCCCTTCGTCTGTCGACATGGCCACACCATGAAGGCACGGGCGGATTTTTTCAACGGGGGTCCGCACCAAAGACCAGCCGCCAGCCCTGGCGGGATCCGCTCCCTGGGGCAAGCGCGTAGCCGTGCTCCCCGACGCGCTGGAAGGGTATCAATTGCGGGCCGCCCGCCGCGCGCGGCACAAGCCAGAGGCGAGGGCTGCGCCGATGCAAGCTCAGGTGGCGGGTCCAGTAGGCGCCACCGAGCATATGGTCGCGGACAGACTCCCCCAGTCCCCGCGCCAGCTCGGCCGGATCGAAGCTCTGCGCGAGCCTGCGCACCAGGCCATCGAGGTCCAGCACACCGTTCCCGGACTCCGCCAGCTCCGCGGCGGCAACCGCTACACACTGGGCCAGCAGCTCAAAGTCGTCCGGGGCGTCGAGCTGGAGTGGCGGTTGCTCGGGCAACGTCGCGGACTCCTCCACCCCGTACCAGGCCGCAACCGTCGCGCCCAAATCCCGGTGGCTCTCGCGGGCTGCCGTCGCCTGGCGCGACCAGGCCTCGCGGCGGACGGAGATCTGGTCGCCGAGGCCTCCTGGAACGAGGCCGTTGAGCCAGGGGCGCGCGAAGGTCGGAGAGGTCTCCGTGTGTGATTCACGAAAGCGGGCGGCGGCCAGGCACCGGGCGGCGTGTGCCGCCAGCGACTGGCGCACCGTGGGCGGCATCTCCCGTGGCACGGGAAGCGCGCGGACATCCGCCACCTGGGTGTGCAACGAAGAGTTGAGGACGCCGAGCAGCCCTTGGACCAGGGGCGTATTGAGCAGTCCGAGCAGCGGGAGGAGCTCCTCCGGATCCCGCGGAAACAGCGCCGGGCCCGCCTTGTCAAAGACGCACCCGGGCGGCAGGTGCCGCGCGTGAAACCCGTTCGTCGTCAGGTCGGTGTAGGTGATCCCCTCGCGGTACCAATACGACGCGTTGAGCAGAGTCGCCGTGCGCGCGCTGGCGTAGTGATCCCGGGCAGCCTGGCTCCAGTCGACCACGTGCTCAAGATTGCCTGCGTACCGTCGCAGGCGGCCTCCTTTGGCGTACGGGCGGAAGTGCGGCACCCTGGCCGCCGGCGTCTGCCCGTCTGTGTGCACCGTTGGCACTTCCCAGTGGAACCGGACAAACCGGGCGTTGTCCGCGGTGATGTTCTGGGCCCCCGTGATGTCGATGCGGTCGCCCAGCGGCGGGTGTCGCGCGAAGACAGCGAGCAGCCCTGGCGCAACACCAAAGGCCCACGGTTGCCCCTGGACGCTCAAGAACGTGGAGACCGATTGCTGGATCGTCGGCTCGCCGACCGGTGGCATCGGCATTCCGGTCAGATCCCAGTAGCGCGTCTCGCCCCGTCCGCCCCGGCTCCAGACCGACAGCGCGCATGCGGACTTCTCGCCGCTGAGTGCCGGGAAACGGCCCGGCCCAAGATCCACCAGATCCACCAGTCGCGCCCGTGACGCGAGCCGCTCCCGAAGCGCCCGGTACTGGCGCACGGCCAGAAACGTGCGCGGCGTCAGAAGCACGGCGTGACCACCCACCGCCACCAGCTCCACGCATCGGTCCAGGAACGCCGCGTAGAGGTCCCGGCTCGACGCGGCGTCCCGCCCCTTGAGGGCGGCGCGCAAGACCGGGTCCATATTGCGCTGGTACAGCCAGGGCGGATTGGTGAGCACCCCGGTTGCGGCCGCTTCGGGCGTCCAGACCAGGCTTCCCAGCGAAGCATCCGGCCCGTCCGGCGTAGCCGTGTGCAGACCCAACGCCACATCCAACCCGGCGTCCCGCGCCGCCCGCTCCACGCACACCCGCGCGACGCGCACCGCGCCACCATCCAGATCGTAGCCTGTCAATTGCAGTCGCGGCAGCCCCCGGCGCGCCGCCTCGAACACCGTCGCGACCAGAAGATTCCCCGTGCCACAGCACGGATCGTAGATGTGGGGGGCGGAACCTGCACCGTCCAGCGCGCGAGCCGCCATCCAGGTGGACATCGCGGCCGGGGTGAACAGCTGGGTGGCCAACCCCAGATCCTCCGGCTGCACCTTGTCCCGCCCGCTGCCGAGGCGAGTCAGAACGCTCGCGCGCGCGGTCGCCCGCGAGGCAGCCCACAGCCATCCCGGCCACGTGGCGGGTGGCTCACCCGCCAGCGAGAGTCGTTCAACCTCGACTGCGACGAGATCCGCGGACAGTTCAGCGCCGGCCTCAGCCGCCGCCTTTGCTGCCCAGTGGGCGTCTTCAGCCAAGTTCTGAGAGCATCTCGCCGAGCTCGCCGTTCTCGTACATCTCCGCCAGGATGTCACTGCCGCCGACGAACTCTCCGCCGATGTAGACCTGGGGAATCGTCGGCCATTTCGAGAACTCCTTGATGGCCTGACGCTTCTCGGGGTCACGCAGGATGTCGACCGTGTACAGCGGAACGTCGAACTGCGAGAGGATCTGGGCCGACCGCGCCGAGAACCCGCATTGGGGCATGGCCGGCGATCCCTTCATGTAGAGCACGAGCTTGTTGGCGCTCACCTCGTGGGCGATCTCCGTCATGACCGTCCCGCCCTCAGCGCGGGTCTTGTTGCCGGTCGCGGGCGCGGCGGACGGGGTCTTGCTGTCGGATGCGGGCGCCTTGGCGGCGCCCCCGGCGATGGGCAGTGAGATCTTGGCCATGGGTTCTCCTAGGGGGTCCGGGTTTTCAACGTAAGCGCGTGAATCGTGCCGTCCATGAGTCGTTCGTGGAGGGCGTCCTTGACCATCCGGTGCTGCGCGAGCAGCCGCTTTCCGGCAAAGCCCAACGACACGACGTCTACCTGCCAATGGTCCAGCGTGCCCGTCAGATCCGTGCACGTCACCTCGGCGTCGGGCAGCGCGACGCGAATCAGGTCACCGATCTCTTCCGGCTCGATGGGCATCAGTCCTCCAAAGTGGACGTCACCGGTCCACTTCCGGACTCATAGCAACGACCGCATCCACGCGCAACAGGCGGTTCAATCTCTGCGCCCTTCGTGTACACTCTGGCCGCCAAGGGAGGTCCCATTGCGAATTCGCGTCGGCGAGCACATCGCAGAATGTATCATCACAGATCCGTCTGACTGCCAGTGCGTCGTCCGCTTCTTCGCCGACGGCAACTCCATGCCGCGCTGGGAACGGCGGTTCGAGGTCAGCACGGACACGTCCAGCGGGTTCGAGAAGCCCGCGCTTGGCGTCGACCGGTTCCGCGTGCGCCAGGGACAGATCGAGCTGGCCTTCTACCGATACTGCCGCGGACCGGGGGGCCGGGAACCCAGCCGGGTCGTGCGGCTGGACCTGGAGGGCGAAGTCCCGGAGAGCCCCCAGACGCGACCGGTTCGGTCCGGTGTCTCCAAGCCCATCGACGCCATCGCCGAGGCCCCCTCGTGGTCCGTACTTCCCATCACCGGCCCGGTCGCGCTGGGAGCGCTGCTCCACGCGTTGGATCAGGGCGATTCACAGGCCGTGGGGCAGATGCTCAACGCGAGCCCTGACCCAAAGCTTTGGTCGCTCGCCTCGGATCGGGGCGCGGCACCGCGGGATTGGGCGTCCGTGTCACTTTCGGAGTGGGCATTTGTACCCGCCGGGACCACCACCGTGGCCATGTGGGTGGCCCGGGAACCCGTCTCGATTCACGCGTGGGTGGCCCTGCTTCCGGGTGAATTGGGCCCTGTCCGGGCGAGCCTGCCGCCGCTGCTGCGCGCACTGGAGCCTGCCGACGCCTCGGCCAGGCCCCTGACCAGCGTGGGGTGGCACGAGGCGCTGTTGTACTGCGACGCCTTGTCGACCGCGTCGGGGCTCGCGCCGGTCGGCGCGCACCTGCGCAAGGCGATGCGCGCATCCGGGGTGCTCGAGGCCTGGGACAACGCCGGGTCGGCACCTGCCAACTACGACGACTACGCGCGCCGGAGCACGGGGTTTCGGCTGCCGGTGCTCGCCGAGTGGACGATCTACCGCGGGCTCGCGGGGCGGTGCGGGGGCTGCAACGGTCTGGGGCTCGGCGTCGATCTGGAGGGCAGACCCGAGCTGTGCGATCTCTGCCACGGCGCCGGCGCGCACGCGGCCCGACGCGTGGCGTGCGCTGGGCACCCGCCCGAGCTGTCCACGTTTGGTGAGGCGAACGAGTGGGGCGTGTTCGACACCGTGGGCAACGTGCTCGAGTGGACGATCCACTGCCCCGGGGCTGGACGGCGACGCGCGATCGGCGGCACCTGGTCACCCTCGCCGCTGGCCCTGCAGTCGGAAGGTGACAGCCGCGTGGGACTGCGCCCGGTGCGCACCGCCCCGATGTGATCGGTGGTTTCGGGGCCGGTACCTGGCTCGGCCCGGCAATGTGACACAGGCTCCTACAGGCAGAGACCAAAGTCCTCGATGGCCTGACCGCCGGCGCCCACGAACACCATCCTGCAGAACCCGTCGTGGTTCTGGAACCGACCGCGGCAATCGTCACGGCCCGGTCGGCACCACGCCGCGCACACCGGCAGGGGCTCGCCGCCCGTCCGGAAGTCAAAACACTGGAGCCCGCTTCCACACCAGGCCCCCTGCGGGTCGCACGACTCGGCGATGTCCCGGCCGGCGATCGTCTGCGCGCGACACACGCCCGTACCCAGGGTGAGGTAGCCGCAGGTCGTCCCGCTGGGACATTCACTGCCGTCACCGTTCCACATATCGCACAACGGCTGGCACGTGCCGCCAAGGGTGCCCGTGACGCAGTACAGGTCGGTCTGGCAGCGCACATCGCCGCCGCAGGACTGGCCCAGGCCAGCGTTGCCCGCTGCAAAGCAGAAGCCCGCCTGGTTTCCAAACTGCACGCAGGTCCCGGTCCCTCGCGGTCCACAATCCCCCGAGGTGGAGCACTCTCCAGGCAGACAGAGCGTCAACGGCTGCTCGCCGGCGTTCACATCGAGGCAATAGGTGGAGGCCGGGCAGCCGGAGACGGAGAACGAGCTCTCGCACACCTGCACACACCGCGGGCCCTCGGCGTCCAGGGCCAGACACCAAAAATCACCCTGGCGTTCGACGCCGGTTCCATCTGACGTGCGACACATCGCGTCGTGTTCCAGGCACGGACCTGGGTCGCGACACTCTGCCTCCACGGCGCAGCGGCCGTCGCAACACACCGTCTTGTCCTCGCAATCCGAGTCCTCCACACAGTCCGGCTGGGGCAGAGAAAAGTCGGGCGACGCGGGGGTGTCTGGGGCGGGCATCCCGCCAGCGTCGGAGGCCGGTCGGTCGTAGACCGTGGTTGGAGGACAACCGGCCAACGTCGGGGTGATCAGTGCAATCAGAAATGCGGCAGAACAGCGCATGCACAACTGATGATGTCAGGTCGGCTTGCGCGAGTCGAGCACCAGACATACATTCAGTAGTGCGTAAACGTTCTGGTAGGTGAAAGTATGCATCGCGCAGAACCGCTCTCTGTCCACTCTACACCGTCGCTGACGGGATGGGCTGGTGTTTTCACCCGGAGCGCAAGAGGCGTGCCACTGGTGGGAGAAACACGGTGTTGCACCGCCCAAAACGGGTTGCAGACCGAGAGGATCGGCCACCATACATACGCGTCACAAACTGGCAAAAAAAAGTTCTTTGCAGGCCGTTTCAGGCTGGTGTTTACTGGCATTCGAACGACGACCAACACTTTCGATCGGGCCGCGAGGGCGCTGTCAGACCTCGGTGGTGTTTCGTCGTCGACAGAAATCCTGATTCCAACCTGTGGGAGCCAGGGAGGGCCTACTGGATGCGCCGCCTCATCGAGAGCGATGAGGGCGTACGTCCGCCGTGTAGCTCCTCAGGACTCCATTACAGAGGCCAGGAAGGGCCGCGAGGTACGTCGTGCGGATTGAGCGTCGGTTTACGAAAAGTGGGCAATCGCCCTGGGCAAGCATCGAGTTCGACACCCGAGTCAGCGAGATTCGCAACCCTGATGGGTCTGTGGTCTTCCAGCTCGAAGATGCTGTGGTCCCCGCCTCGTGGTCCCAGGTAGCCACCGACGTCATCGCGCAGAAGTACTACCGCAAAGCGGGCGTGCCGACCCTGACGCGTAAAGTGCGCGAGAAGGGCGTGCCCGCCTGGCTGCAGCGCAGCGTCCCCGACGACAAAGCCCTCGCCGCACTTCCGGAGTCCGAGCGCACCACCGGGGAGACGGACTCCCGCGCCGTGTTCGGTCGGCTGGCTGGCTGCTGGACGTATTGGGGCTTCAAGAACAACTACTTCGACAGCGAAGACGACGCCCGCGCCTACTACGACGAGATGTGCTTCATGCTCGCCTCGCAGATGGGCGCGCCGAACTCGCCGCAGTGGTTCAACACGGGCCTGCACTGGGCCTACGGAATCAACGGACCGAGCCAGGGCCATTGGTTTGTAGACCCGGCCAAGGG
Source organism: uncultured Pseudomonadota bacterium (assembly GCA_937890335.1). GTDB lineage: Bacteria > Myxococcota_A > Bradymonadia > Bradymonadales > CALBXO01. The sequence continues at coordinate 10,902 of CALBXO010000755.1, forward strand.
CGAGGCCGAGCGCAGCGTGGACGCGTACACCCACCCGCAGCCGCACGCCTGCTTCATCCAGAGTGTGTCCGACGACCTCGTCAACGAGGGCGGCATCATGGACCTCTGGACCCGCGAGGCCCGCCTGTTCAAGTACGGCTCCGGCACGGGGACCAACTTCTCGCAGCTGCGGGCAGAGGGTGAGCCGCTGAGCGGCGGTGGTCGCTCGTCCGGGCTGATGAGCTTCCTGAAGATCGGAGACCGGGCCGCCGGCGCCATCAAGTCCGGTGGGACGACCCGCCGCGCGGCGAAGATGGTCTGCCTGGACATCGACCACCCGGACGTGGACCAGTTCATCACCTGGAAGGTGACGGAGGAGCAGAAGGTCGCCTCGCTCGTCGCCGGCTCCAAGGCCTGTGAGAAGGCGCTCAACGCCGTGATGGCAGCCTGCCACGTCGAGATCGACGGCGACGTGTTCAGCCCGCGGGACAACAAGGAGCTCGCCACCTCGGTGCGGGACGCGTACACCGCCGGCATCCCGATGCCCTACGTGCGCCGCGCCATCCAACTTGCCGAGCAAGGGTTCACGCAGATCGAGTTCGACACCTACACGACGGACTGGACCAGCGACGCGTACCAGACCGTCGCCGGGCAGAACTCCAACAACTCGGTCCGCCTGACCAACGCCTTCCTGCACGCCGTCATCGAGGACGGCACGTGGGACCTCATCCGCCGCACCGACGGCGGCGTGCACAAGACGCTTCAGGCCAGGGACCTCTGGGAGGACATCGCGTTCGCCGCGTGGTCCTGCGCGGACCCCGGTCTCCAGTTCGACAGCACCATCAACGAGTGGCACACGTGCCCGCAGGGCGGCCGCATCAACGCGAGCAACCCCTGCTCCGAGTACATGTTCCTCGACGACACGGCGTGCAATCTGTCGAGCGTCAACCTCATGAAGTTCCGCCGCGACGACGGCACCTTCGAGATCGACGCCTTCCGGCACGCCTGCCGCCTCTGGACCATCACCCTTGAGATCAGCGTCCTGATGGCGCAGTTCCCGAGCCGCGCAATCGCGCAGCTCAGCTTTGAGTACCGCACGCTGGGCCTCGGGTTTGCCAACCTGGGCTCCTACCTGATGGTCAACGGCGTGCCGTACGGCAGCCACGAGGGCTACACCATCTGCGGCGCCATCAGCGCCATCATGTGCGGCACCGCCTACGCAACCAGCGCCCAGCTCGCCGAGGAGCTCGGGACCTTCCCGCGTTTCGACGAGAACCGCGAGGACATGCTGAGGGTCATCCGCAACCACCGCCGGGCCGCCTACAACGCCGAGCCCAGCACCTACGAGGGCCTCACGGTGACGCCCCAGGGTGTGGACCCCAACCTCTGCCCGCCGGAGCTGCTCGCCGCAGCGCGCGAGGCATGGGACGAGGCCATGGAGCTGGGCGAAGCCCATGGCTACCGCAACGCACAGACCACGGTCATCGCGCCGACAGGGACCATCGGTCTCGTGATGGACTGCGACACCACCGGAATCGAGCCCGACTTCGCCCTGGTGAAGTTCAAGAAGCTCGCCGGCGGCGGCTACTTCAAGATCGTCAATGAGTCCGTCCCGCCCGCTCTGGAGCGGCTGGGTTACACGCGGCCCCAGATCGACGACATCACCCGCTACGCCCGCGGCGCCGGTACACTCGCCGGGTCCCCGGTGGTCAACCTCGACGCGCTGCGGGACCGAGGCTTCACCGAAGACATCCTCCGGACCATCGAAGCGGCGCTACCGACGACGTTCAGCATCAACTTCGCGTTCAACAAATGGACGCTCGGTGAGGACTTCTGCATCGACGTGCTCGGCCTCACGACCGAGCAGCTGGTGGACCCGTCCTTCTCCATCCTGCAGTCCCTGGGATTCTCGCGCGAGGAGATCACCGCAGCCGACCGCTACGTCTGCGGCACGATGACCATTGAGGGCGCCCCGCATCTGCGCGACGCGCACCTGCCGGTCTTCGATTGCGCCAATAAATGCGGCGCCCACGGTGCGCGCTTCATCCCCTACGAGGGGCACCTGCACATGATGGCCGCGGCCCAGCCGTTCATCTCCGGCGCCATCAGCAAGACCATCAACATGCCCGCCAACGCGACGGTGGACTCCGTCAAGGACTGCTACCACAAGTCGTGGAAGCTGATGCTCAAGGCCATCGCCCTCTACCGTGACGGCTCCAAGCTCTCCCAGCCGCTCAACGCGACCGATGACCTGACCGACATGGCCTCCATCGAGGCGATGCTCGGCAAGGAGACCGACGCGCCCGAGGAGCGCAAGGCCCCCGCTGTCCAGATCGCCGAGCGCGTCGTACACCGGTACATCTCCGACCGACGCCGCCTGCCCAACCGCCGCGGCGGCTACACGCAGAAGGCCATCATCGGTCGCCACAAGGTCTACCTGCGCACCGGCGAGTACGAAGACGGCTCTCTGGGCGAGATCTTCATCGACATGCACCGCGAGGGCGCCGCGTTCCGCAGCCTGATGAACTGCTTCGCCATCGCCGTCAGCCTCGGACTCCAACACGGCGTTCCACTCGAGGAGTATGTGGACGCGTTTGTGTTCACGCGCTTCGACCCCGCCGGTCCTACCCGCGGACACGACAACATCAAGATGGCGACCAGCGTCATCGACTACATCTTCCGCGACCTGGGCCTGAGCTACCTCGGCCGGACCGACCTGGTGCAGGTCAAGCCCGAGGAGCTCTACGCTGGCGTCACGACCCAGGGAGAGCCGGCGGCCGAGCCCGAGGCCAAGCTGTCGGAGCGTGAGATCGACTCCGTGGACGAGGGGCTCGCAAACGACCACGCCGTGCACTACATCGCCGGCAAGCACGGCCGCCGCGTGGCCCGGGGGCACTCCAAGGGACTGACCATGAGCGGCCTGGCCCCCCACATCATCAAGAGCGAGCCCGAGGTGGTCGTCACGTTGAGCGGGGCCGTCGAGTACGGACGAAACGGGAAGTCCAACGGGAAGTCCAACGGGAAGTCCAACGGCTCGAGCAACGGCAATGGCACCGCCAACGGAGCCGGCGCCGAGCTTCATGCCCAGACGCAGGCCTTGGCGGAGACCATCCAGATCGCTCGCCTCAAGGGGTACGAGGGCGACGCGTGCTCCGACTGTGGCAACTTCACCATGACCCGCAACGGGTCCTGCATGAAGTGCGCAACCTGCGGCGCGACCACCGGCTGCAGCTGACCGAGAACCGGCCCGATTCCGGGACAGACACAAGCCGCCGCAACCCGTTGGGTCGCGGCGGCTTGTGTCGTTCTGGGCCCGGCTCTGACCGCGGTGAACGCGTCACCGCAGCCAACACCGTCGAGACAATGTCGCGGAACTCGACAGGGTTGCCGTCGGTGAGGAAGTAGAGCGATCCGGGGTCAGACGTTATTGGAAGAGCAAGAAGGCGCCAAGCGCCAGGCCAGCTACGGCAGCCACCACGCTGAGGACCAGCGTCTGGTGGGCAGAGACGACGAACTTGTTTTGATGAACCACTACAGGCGCCGGGCCCTGGCCGGCCAGCGCCTTCCACCACTTGATCGCACCCGCATCGCGAACCGACCGCTCAGCCATGGACATCCTCCGGTACGAGACCCGAATCAACTGCCCGCGTGTTCTACCTGAACACTCGTTTTCCGTTCCCTGGAATTGGACGCAAGCCGTGTGAATGATTACACCCCCGCCCCGGGCCTGTCTACAACATTCGCGACGTTGACCGCTTGCAGATCCGGTGATACTCGACGCGTGCTTCCATCACCGAGGTGACATCATGAGAAATTCAACAGGGACCCTGATTGTGTGTTTGGCAGCGGCAGCGCTGCTGAGCAGCTGCGCGTGCGGCGGCGAGGACAAACCTGAGGATGGTGGCGACAAGGCCACGTCCGAGAAGGGCACAGACGAAAAGGCGGACGACAAGAAGGCCGACGATGAGAAGGCCGACGACGGCGCCGAAGCCGACGACGACGACGACGCGCCCGCACCGAAGGCGACTCCGTCCGGAGCCGGCGCGCCGCCTGCGCCCGCCTTCGAGACCCGCTGGGACCGCTACCTCCGGCTCGCGCAGGGCGACGTGCAGGACGGGTTCAACGTCAGCGTCGTGACCATGGCGCTCGTCGAGGGCAAGGGCAAGAACCGCTACGGACGCGGCTCCAAGGGCGTCGTACTTCGCCTTGAAGGTCTGATCACCAACAACACGGGCAAGACCCTGTACACCGGCTTTCTATCGGGCGCACTGATCCTGCGGTTTGGCGGCGACGTTGTGAAGGTCAACCTTGGCCCCAACGGCCTCAAGCCTGAGGCGAGCGACGCGAAGCCGTGGCGAACCGGACGCGCCCGACTGTTCAAGGTGGAGACGTTCGTCAGCCCGACCATCCTGATGGAGTACACGCCGGACAGCGCCGAGGCGCGGCTGTTCGCCGCCTACGAGGACCCGGTCGAGTACAAGGTCGAGGCCCCGATCTGGAGCGCCAAGCTCGACTGGCTCGCCGTCCGCGGCGCCGCCGTCAGCGGCAAGGGCACGGTCTTCAAGGCGGAAGGTCTCCGCGTCGGTCCGCGGGGCAAGGCCGCCGGCAAGACCGCCGTCAACGAGAAGGTTGACCTCCTCTACGCCCAGGGCGACTCCTACCGCGTCCGTGCGGCGGCCGGTGAGGGCTGGGTCTCCCAGAAGAGCTTGATCGTCCCCGACCTCAAAGGACTGTTCAACGGCGCGAGCCCCCACGGCTCCGGCAAGACCGCGGGCGACGACCTTGTCTCCATCACGGTCAACAGCGTCTCCACGACCACGGACATCCCCAGCGGCATGAAGCTCAAGACCCTGGAGGGCGAGCGGCTGTTCATCGCGGACGTCTCGCTGGAGAACAAGGGCGAGAAGGACATCAAATGCTCGGCGTTCTTCGTAGACTACGGCCCCAAGGCGCAGACCACGCCGATCAAGGGATGGAACACAGTGCCCGGCGCCATCGCCTGTGAGGGTGACAAGCTCGCTCCGGGCAGCAGCGCCAAGGGCAAGGTTGCCTTCCTGCGCAAACGTCACCAGGTGCCTTTCACCGTGGGGTACGCGTCGCCGTCCAAGGGATTCCCGTTCGTGGACATCTACTCGCTCAAGGAGACGGAGCCCTACATCAAGTAGGTCTCCCCGTAGCGGCGCCGGCGCAAGCCCGGCCGTTCACCGCGGGCCCTTCGCTCCACTGTGCGCGCCGCCGCCAGCTGGCCCGCGATTTTATCAGGCCCCAGCCGTACCCACCACCGTTGGAACCCTGCGGGGGCCCAGCCACGCATCACCGCCTTTGCGCGGCGCCGTCCGGGCCAGGGTCGCGCGGGAACGTCCCCGCGGCGGCGAAATCCCCGTGCTCGGCCCGCAGGGCGGGTGCACGCGCTCGAGTTCGACGAGCAGGGCCGCGTCTGGATGACGATTGCCGTGGACAGGAGGGCGCCCGGCAGCTGCCGGGCCGCTACTCGGGCCGCTCGTCGTCCTCGGCTTCCGCCTCGTCGTCCTCGCGCTCGCCCTCGTCGTCGATCTCTTCGTCGAGCGCCTGGTCGTCGGACGCCTCGCCGTCGTCTTCCTCGTCGCCGTCCTCGCCCTCTTCCCCTTCTTCGTCGCCAGCGCCTTCGTCGCCGTCCTCCGGTTCACCGGTCGGTCCGGCTGTCCCATCGTCCCCGGTGGTCGGATCGCCGGTCGTTGGATCACCCGTGGTCGGATCGCCCGTGGCTCCCGTCGCCCCCGTCACGCCGTCCGCGCGGGTGCCCTGCAATCGATCGCGCAACAAGTCCTGACGAACTTTGAGAGGGTCCCCCAAACGTGGCTGCAGCCGGGGCAGCTCCGGTCGCAGTCCGGGCACTTCGGGCGCGTCGCGAAGAGCTGGTGCAACGCCACCTCCAGCAGCGCCGGCGGACCCACCCGCGAGCCCTGGGTCCGGGGGAACATCACGGGTTGGAACGATCGGCGCACGCGTCGGCTCGGGCGTGTTGGCGACCCTGGGTGGCTCTTCGTCGTCGTCCACGTTCAGATCGATGCGGCCATCGTTCTTGGCCGGCGGCACATACTCGTAGGCCTTGTCCGACCTGCTGTCCCCTGCGCCCTTGGCGCTGAGCACCTTGCGCGCTTTGGGGTTGGAGGGACCCAGGAGCGTCACGACTGCGACGAGACCACCCACCAGAAGGATCAGCGCGACCGCGCCAAAGGCGCCCCAGAACAGAGCCTTGCGCCGCCAGGCGGGCACCGGGGCGGCGAAAGCCTCCTCCTGGTCCTCGCCCTCGGGACTTACAGCCTCGTAGACAAGCTCAAAGGAACCGTCCTCCGTCTGCCGGGTGACGGGAACCACACGGGGATGCCTCCCGGTGTCCGGGCGAGACTCGGGCACGGGGGGAGGATGTCCGACGACAATGGCCGGGTGCGAACCCGTGGTCGTCCCGGCGGGTAGCTCGGTGGCGCCCCGCGCCTGGCGCGAAACACCGGCCGCACCGGCTGTTGAACGTTGATCTCTGTGTTTGCGTCGCGAGCCCATATGGTGTTCCGCCTCTGGACTGGGTGGCCGAGATACTAGTAGAAATCGACGCGAATGTCTTCCACCCGTCACGGAGCGATCATGTTACGCAGTGGAGCGCTGCTCTTCCCACTTCTATTCCTGCTGACCGCCGGCTGCCAGGAGACCAAGGAGCCGACCATCACACTGACGCAGGCGCAGTGGGAGGAGGTCAAGAAGGAGGTCCTGCCGGCACCACCCGAGCGATACACCCACAAGGTGGGCGCCGATTTCGGCGGCAAGTTCAGATTGCTGGGTGTCGATGTCGCGCCGGAGAAGGTCAAACCAGGACAGGAAGTCACGCTGACCTGGTACTTCGAGTGCCTGGAGGAGACCGGCGTCAACTACCAGGTGTTTGTGCACATCGACCACAAGGGGCCGGGCGCCACGCGGCAAGGTGCCGACCACCACCCCGTGCGCGACCTCTACCAGACCTCGCGCTGGAAGAAGGGCGACATTGTCCGAGACCGTCAGAAGGTCCGCCTGCGCCCCAACTTCCCGGGCGGACCCGCCACCCTCTTCGTGGGCATGTGGGACCCCGGCACCGGGCAGCGCCTGCCGCTGCGCAACGGCACCGCCGTCAAGAACGACGGCGGTCACCGTGTGGAGGCGGGAGGCTTTGAGGTGCTCGGCAAGAAGGCCAAACCCGCGGCGCCCCGCGTGTACGTGGTCCGCCCGTTGGACGGCACCATCACCATCGACGGCAAGCTCGACGACGAGGGCTGGAAAAAGGTCGCCAAGACCGGGCGACTCGGCGACACGCGCGGCGGGGAGCAGAACGCCGGCGAGACCTGGGCCAAGGTCACCCGCGACGACACCCATCTGTATGTGGCGTTCTTTGGCGAGGACAAAGACGCCTGGGGCGAGCTCGACAAACGGGACGCGGACACCTGGACGCAGGAAGTGTTCGAGCTCTTCATCGACCCCGACGGGGACGCCAAGAACTACCTTGAGCTCCAGATCACACCGAGAGGCACACTGTTCGACGCCCGCTTCGCCGACAAGCTGGGCCGCGGTCAGGGCACGCGCCAGGAGCAAATCGACAATGCGCGCGCGTGGAACGGCAACATTGAGTTTGCGGCCCACGTCGATGGGACGCTGAACAACCACGCCGACCAGGACAAGAGCTGGAGCGCCGAGTTCAAGATCCCGTTCGCGGATGTCCCCGGCGGCGCCCCCAACAACGGAGCCTCGTGGCGCGTGAACTTCTACCGCTTTGACGCGCCGCGGGACGCGGACGGCAAGCCCGGACGCCAGGTCGCCTGGGCGTGGTCCCCGCCGCTGGGCTCGTTCCACAACGTGGACCGGTATGGGTCACTGCGGTTTCTCGGCGCGGGTGACGCGCTGGATCCCAAACCTTCACTTTCCACGGATGGCCGCGAAAAACTGACGCCAGGGGACCTGCCGGTTGCGCCAACCAAGCCCGGCAACGGCGAAGTGGCACCCGATCGGCCAGAATGAACACCGGAATCATGCAATGCCCCGTAGTGTTGACTGGCTCGGTGGCGCCGAGACCCAAGTTTCCCCGCGATTGACACCTCGCGCGTCGCAGGGGCACTCTGCCGGCGGTGTTAATGAGCGCACAGTTGTGCTGGTACGTTTCTTGATCCCGCTGAACCTGGATTTTTACCTGGAGTAGAGCGTGGCGGAAGACACGATTCTGGTCGTTGATGCAGATGCAAAGACACGCGGCGTCCTCGAGATCAGCCTGAAAAAGGCTGGCTATGGACTGCACGTCGTCGAACGCGGCCGGGAAGCGATTGAGTGGCTCGAGGATGGCGGGGCGCCCGGCCTCATCATCGCAGATACACAGCTACCCGGAATGAGCGGGTTCGAGTTCTGCTCGCAGGTCAAAGAGAACCTGGATTGGGAGCCCATCCCATTCATCTTTCTCGCAGACGCCGGCTCTTCGGACGAGAAGCGCAAGGGCTTTGAGCTCGGTGTGGAGGACTTCCTCACGCGGCCTGTCTACGTCAAAGAGGTCGTCACACGTGTGCAGCTCCTGCTGCAGCGCCGCAAGAAGGAGCTGCTCGACGTCGCCGACGCGGAACAGGTCCGCGGACGCCTCGAGGACGTGACGCTACTGGACCTGCTGCAGGCCATTGAAGACAAAGATCGCACGGGCATGGCGGATCTCGAGCGGGAACGCCGCCGCGGCGTCATCTACTTCCGCGAAGGCCGCGTGATCGACGCTGCGGTCGGCAAACTGCGCGGGGCCGAGGCCGTCTACCGCATGATGCAGTGGTCAGCCGGCACCTACTCCGTGCGCTACACCCCCACGATCAACCGACGCGAGCGAATCACCGAGTCCACCCAGGATTTGTTGCTGACCGGGATGAAGTCCCTGGACGCGTTCAACGATATGTCCACGGCGGGACCCGGTCTCGACCGCGTCTATGAGGTGAACTACCGGCAGCTCGCCGACCACCTGCGCGACATCCCGGACGAGGTCAACGGTCTGATCAGGCTCTTTGACGGCCACCGCTCCGTGCAGGACGTGGTCGACGACAGCAGCCTTGGTCCCGTCGAGACACTCAAGGTCCTTGGCAAGCTCGTGGACCAGGAGCTGCTCTACGACGTCACGCCGCAACAGCGTGATGACGACGGGATGGCGACCTTGGCCGCGCCCGAGGGAAGCCTCGACAATTGGCTGGGCATGGAGGCAGCTGAGACCGTCGCCGCGGTGCCAGAGCCCGCCCCAGAGTCCGAGTCCGAGACCGAGAAGGTGAGACGCCGACGCGAGGAGCGCAAGCGGCGCAAGACCGCGGCGCGACGGCGGCGCACCAACGAGCAGCAGTCTGTCCAGGTCGAGGAACGCCAGCAGTGGGCGCAGGCCGCACGGGCTCGCAAGGAGCTGACCCAGACTGACGGGGACGACGAGGAGGTCGCCGCGCTGCGGGCGCAAATCGCAGCCGCCGAAGCCCGCGCTGAGGAGCTTCGCATTCAGACCGACGCGCTGCTCGAGACCAAGCGCTCGCAGATGGAGCTCGCGGAACACCTCAACACCCAGGAGCGTCAAGCAGTCAGCGGCGAGCAGGTCGCGCTCATGGCACGACTGGCCGAGGCCGAAGCGCAGGCAGCCAGCCTGGCCGCCGAACGCGAGGCGCTCGCCAGGGAGCTGGCGGACCAAAAGGCGGCGGCCGACGAAGAGGTCCGCGCAGCGGCGCAAGCGCGCCAGGAAGCGGTGGCCGAAGCCAAGCGCATCGAGGCGGCCGCCCTCGCGTCCGCCGAACAACAGGCACGCCAGAGAGCCCAGGAAGCCGCCGCCCGCGCCGCCGACGAAGCCGCACGCGCGCAAGCCGAGGAGGCGGACCGCGCCGCCGCCGAGCAGGCAGCGCGGCAAGCCGAGGAAGCGGAAGCTGCCCGTGTGGAGGCGCAGGCCAAGGCCCGCGCCGAAGCCGAGCTCAAGGAGAAAGAGGCGGCCATGCAGGCCCGCCTCGCCGAGGAACAAGGACGGCTGGCCGCCGCGCGGGCAGCCCTCGCCGAGGCCAAGGCAGCAGCCGAGCGGGAGGCAGCCCAACTTGAGCAGGCGCGCGCCGCGCGCGAGGCTGCCGCCAAGGCCGCCGCCGACGAGGCGGCCCTCCGCGTCAAGGAGACCCAGGAGCGCGAGGCGATCCGTGGTGAGCTCGCAGAGCTCGAAGCCATGATCAAGGCCCAGGAGGCCGCGGCCGCCAACGCACGCCGGGAGGCAGAGAGGCTCAGCGCCGCGGCAGAAGCGCAGGAAGCAGTCGTGGACTGGGTCGCCGCGACACCTGACGCGCCCGCCGCACCCGCTGCCGCCGCAGCGCCCGCTCCCGTAGCGGAGGCAGCACAGGTAGAGGACGCGGCGGACCCCGACGCGACCAAGGCAGTACCGGGCCTCGCCGCCGTCGCGGTCGCCGCCACCGCGATCGCCGCAGCCAACGAGCCCGCGCCGTCCGTCGTAGACGCGCGCCTGGCGAACCTTGAGCAGGCCCGTCTGGCCGACCTCGAGATGGCTCGCACCAAAGCGGCCGCCGACCGCGACCCGGAGGCCGCCGCCGCCGCCGTGCCCGTGCCGCCGCTGCCCAAGGACGAGACGACGGGCCGAAACCGGCCCCCTGAGGCGGATGTCGCCCCGGATGGAAGCCGCATCCCGCGCCCCACGGACCCGGACCTGGCACTGGCCCAGGACGAGTTCTTCGCGGAGTCCACAGACGAGCCCTACTACGCTGAAGCGCCGCCCCCGGAAGAGAAGAAAAACACGCTGTATATGGTACTGGCCGTCGTCGGTGGGCTGCTGCTTTTCGGCGCCATCTACTACGCGTTCAAGGAAGACAAACCAGCCCCTGCGCGCAAGCCGGTGCCGACGGCAATCAAGCCAACCAAGCCCGACGCCACCGCCCCCGAGAAGGTGACAACGCCCGACACAGGCGCACCGGCGGTGGTGAAGGCAACCGCGGACGCAGGTGCCGAAGCGGACGCGGGAGAGGC
>CALBXO010000756.1 GCA_937890335.1 uncultured Pseudomonadota bacterium
CAACGGGCCGGCAAACAACGGCGCGAACAACGGGCCGGCAAACAACGGCGCCGACGCGTGCGGCCCGGACACGCCAGAGGCCTGCCTCTACCAGCCGCCCAGCTTCGAGTTTGAGGAGCCCGTCGAGATCACTGTGCGGGACCCGGACCGCGTGGGGGCACCGGACCGGGAAGTCTTCATCGCCATCCGGGCCCCGGTTGACGCCCCCGGCCCCTGGCCGATCGTCATCACATCCCACGGCGGCTCGAGCGGGAAGCGCAACGCGGTGACCGCCCTGCAGCGGTGGGCAGAGTTCGCGGCCCGGCGCGGGTTCCTGGCCGTCTCCATCGCCCACCCACTTCGCAGTGATGAGGAGGGTGCCGCGCTCTGCGAGGAGCTCGACGCCACGGACGAGCAATGCGGAGCCTTCAAGTACGGCAACTACGACCGTCCGCGGGATTTCGCCCGCGTGGTGGACACGCTTGAGGAGCTGGCGGACACCGAGCCGTGGGCCGGCAAATACGACCTGACAAAGATCGTGTACCTCGGCCACTCCGCCGGCGCCGGCGCCGGCCAGATGGTCGGGGGCGCCTGCCGTTCCTACTACTCCATGTTCGTCGGTGACGAGTCGTTCTGCGCGCCGGATCCGCGGCCCATCGCCTTCGTGGGTCTGTCGCCGCAAGGCATCGGCGACGACGGGTTCAAGGAGGGCTCGTGGGTGGACCTGGACCGGCCCTTCCTCATCGCGACGGGAGCCAACGACGGAGGCGCGGACACGGGCCCAATCCGCAGGGACGGCTACTACGGCAGCGACGACGAGAACCAATTCCTCTTCTACCTGAACCACCCCGGCGCCGTGCACGGCCTGTTTGGCGAGAACGTCGGCAACGAACCATGTACCCGCGAGATTCGCGACGAGCCCCTGTGCGAGGCCTTCGACCGCTGGCTGCGGTCCACGGTCGCCGCGTTCCTGGACGCGACCCTGCGCGACGACCCCGACGCCCGCGCCTGGCTGCGCTCCGACCGGATCCTCACGGCCGGCGCTCCCCACGTGGAGTGGGACTACCGCTAACCGACTTCGCGCGGTCGTCGACACTGCCACATCGGTCGGGTTGTGGGGCGGGAAGCCAACGACCCGCTCAACCTGATCGGCGAGCGCGCAAGGTCTTGTCCAACCCCCAGCCCTGTCTGGAGCCGTGGAGATTGACGACGACGGCGACGGCAGCCACGCTGAGGGCATGAAGCACCTCATCTGGCCAAGCGCCCTCTTCGTCCTTGTCGCGACGCTCGCCTGCACACCGCGACCACCGGTCACCGGCGACACCACGCTGCCCACCCCTGACACCGGCGCGGCAGCGCCCGAAGCTCCCAGGACCGCGCTGTACGAGCTGCCTAGAGACGGCCTCGCGGAGGTGGCGCGCTACCGGTTTGATAAGACCCACTACGGAGTCCCACTGTCCGGGCGCGCCACGATGCTGACGGTGCGCGAGCAGCTCGACCCGGTGACGTACGTGAAGTCCAACCGGCCCGGTGGCGTCGCGGCGGTGAAGACCATGCTCATGAAGACCCTGCCGAGCATGAACTGGGACCACCGCGACAATTTTGGCCTCTATGTGCGAGAAGACCTGGCGCCCCTGCGCCTGGCCATCACAGGCGAAGAGTGGTGTGGCAACAACTACCTGGAGTGGCGAACGCGCGGCGACCAGGTCCAGTTGCTCGGCCGCGCCTACACCGACGACACACTCCCCATTACCGCCACGCACAACGTGGAGCCCGGCTATTACCTCTACGAGCAGATGCCGGTGCTCGTGCGGGCGGGCCTGGGCACGAAAGAGCCCGTCCGCGTTCGGATCGTCGGTCCCCAGACGCCTTACCTGCCGCCGCACCACGACCTCATCGAGGTGGAGATTCAGCAGGGCGAGGCGTCGTCACTGACGGTACCGGCAGGTACATTCGAGACCGTCCTCGTCACAGTCAAAGCCACCGAGCCCACGCCCCATTTCCCGAGCGCAGAGAGGTACTGGCTGGACAGGACCGGCGGGTTCATTGTGAAGGCAGAGCGGCATGAACTTGGGACCGAGCAGGGCAAGCGCCATATGGGCCGCGCGACCTACACACTGCTCGACCACCGGCGCGCCCCGTACTGGGGACAGCCCGTCCCGCCGGCGACGTCTTCCCTGCCGGACAGACAGCGCGCGACGCACAGCAGCTGGGTGGCTCTGAACCTGGGCAAGGTCTTCACCGAGCGCGGAGGCGGCACGTTTGACCTGGCAGACGCGCAATCCAAGGTGGGCCCAGACTCGCCCGCGGACTACCTGACCGCCCCAGAAGGCATCCGCACCCTCCACGGCGAGGCGCAGGGGAAGGGCGGTTGGTACCTGGACCCGACGATGGACCTGGACGGCAAAAAGGGGGGCTTTCGCCGAGACGCGCCACCGCAATGAACCGCCGCACGCCTCGAACAAAGGAGCGCTGCGAGGGACGCTGGGAGCGTGTAGCACATTGACTCCCGAGGCTCGGTCCGCAAATGCGCTACACGCTCCTACGTGGACGAAAACCACGCGGTGGTGAGGGCGTTAAGCTCGGCCTCGTCGCCCTGAGCGACCGCCCCCGCGACCCCGCGGACCAACTCGGGCGTCTCCGGCGGCAGCCGGATTGATGCCAGCAACGTCTTGGTGATCTGAGGAAAGACCTTCTTGCCCGAGGTGTGAGGCAGCACAAACCGGCGCAGCACCTCGTCGCAACACAGCACCCCGCAGAGGAACCTTGCGCGCTCCACCCCCCCGACCAGTGGGTGCACATTGTACACGGACTGCAGGGTCGTCAGGCCAAGCTCGTCGACGCCTGCGCGCACCGTGCGCCCCGTCTTCGCGACGACCACCTTCGGGCCCCGGTAGTGAGCGGCCGGCTTGCGCACTCGGGTGCCCAACATCGCATGGGTGGCGACCGGCTGTCCCATGGAGACGATGCCCTCGCCCACCACAACGGCGACCTCTCCGGGCCTCACACCTCCGCGCGGTGGCCCCCCTGCGCTGGAGCTCGGATCGAGCCTGCGCAAGCTCTTCTTGCCGAGTTCCTCCCCGCGGCTGATGGACGCCATGTCGCCCAGCCGGGCCCAGTGGGCGGGGACGGGTGGGGGCGGTGGCCACGGGCCGTCGCGTTTCAGGAGGTGGCCCCGGTTCTCCATCTCCAGAACACAGGACTCCACGCCCACGCGGGCGGTGAGCAGTACTGTGGCCACGTGCGCTCCGCGAAACTTTGGCGCGTCGTGCCGCACCCAGACGGCGGCGCAGTGGGACCGGACAAAACCGCGGACGGCGGTGGTCTCGTGTCGGGCAAGCAGAGAATCGGGCAGGACAAAACCCACGCGTCCCGCCGGCCCCACAAGGCCAATGGCCCGCTCCAGAAACAGCCATGCGGTGTCCCATTGTCCGCGCGCGAGCACGAACCCCGGCGGCGCCGCGGGGCGTCTGGTTCCAAACAGAAACGGGGGGTTGCCGAGCACGGCGTGTACCGGGCCCACGTCTACAATCAGCCCATCCGCCTGCGCAAACTGCCCTGCGGGCAGCCTCGCCCGCGCGGCGGCGACCGCGTCTGCGTCGAGATCAAAGCCCACAAGCCGGAAGTCGCCGACCTCGGCTGCAGCGGCGAGCAGCGCCCCATCACCGCAGGCGAGGTCTACTACGGTGGCGCCGGGCTCGAGCCCTTCGAGCGTCCGTCGCGCGAGAGTGCGCGCCAGCTCGTCGGGCGTGTACCAGGCTCCGCGCGCCTTGCGTGCCTGCGTCGCGGACGCCTTGGCCGCAACAGCCGGTGGCTTCCGCGTCACGCACCGCCCCCAGACGCGCGCGCCCGGAGGGTCATCAACAAACCCTCCACGTACTCCCCAACGAGTTCTTCTCGCAGGGCAGGGGCGTCCGCCACGGCAAAGTAGAGCCGGCTGACGCTGGCCTGCATGCGCACGCCGTCTGATTCCACGTGAAACGCGTCCGAGGCCACAGGCTCCCCTGCGGCGACACCTCGCCGCTCCATCCGCGCCATTACATGGTCTCGCAGCGCCCGCACATCGGGGTCGACGGGGTCCGGGACGGCTGCATCCGCCTGCTCGCGCGCGCGCCGCGCACGCGCGTACGCAAGCAGAGCAAAGCTTGCCATCACCAGGCACACCAGCGTTACGGCGAGCCAGCTCACCGCATCACCCGATGGCCCGTCTTTGGTGTTGGATCGAGGTCACACCCGCGCGAGCCCGCCCTGCCACCGCGCCATGTGCTCGGCGCGGTCCGCGCTGCTCATGGACGGGGTGAACTCACGGTCGGCGCGCCAGGTGGCGCGGATGGCGTCCAGGTCGCTGAACATGCCCACGGCGAGGCCGGCCATCAATGCCGAACCGAGCGCGGTGGTGTCGGTCATGACGGGTCGGACGATGGGCACGCCGAGCGTGTCGGCCTGGAATTGCATCAGCAGGTTGTTGGCACACGCGCCGCCGTCCACCTTCAAGGTGGTCAGCGGGTGGCCCAGGTCGCTCTCCATGGCGGTCAGGATGTCCACATTCTGGAAGGCGATGCCCTCCAGCGCGGCGCGCGCCACGTGTCCCCGGGTGGTGCCACGGGTCAGGCCGTAGATGACACCGCGCGCGTCCGGATTCCAGTGAGGCGCGCCCAGCCCTGTGAGCGCCGGCACGAACACCACTCCGCCGCTGTCCTCGACGCTGCGGGCAAGCTCCTCCACCTCGGGCGCGGACGAGAACAACTCCAGGCCGTCGCGCAGCCATTGCACCGCGGCGCCGGCGATGAAGGCGCTGCCCTCCAATGCGTACGCCGACTCGCCGCCGATGCGCCAGGCCGCCGTGGTCAACAGGCCCGCGTTGCTGCGCACCGGCTCCGCGCCGGTGTTCATGAGCAGGAAGGCGCCCGTCCCGTAGGTGCATTTGGCCTCGCCCGCGGAGAAACAAGCCTGACCAAACAGCGCCGCCTGTTGGTCCCCCGCCATGCCGCTGACGGGCGTGCCGTCGGCCAGCCCGGGTACGCCCCGGACCTCGCCAAAGATCTCTGCGTTGCCGCAGATCTCCGGCAGCACCTCGCGCGGGATGTTCAGATGGCCGAGGAGCTCGTCGTCCCATGCCTGCCCGCGCAGGTCCATGAGCAGCGTGCGCGACGCGTTGGACACATCGGTCTTGTGCGCCGTGCCACCGGTCAGCCGCCACAACAGGTAGGTGTCGATGGTGCCAAACGCCAGCTCACCCCGCCCGGCCGCGGCGCGCGCGCCGTCCACATGGTCGAGGATCCACTCGATCTTGCTGCCGGAGAAATAGGGGTCCAGGACCAAACCCGTGCCGGCGCGAAACCGCTCCTCGAGTCCCGCCTGCTTGAGCAGCGACAGCCGGGACGCCGTGCGGCGGTCCTGCCAGACGATGGCGTTGTGGATCGCTCGCCCGGTGCTGCGCTCCCAGACCACGGTCGTCTCCCGCTGGTTGGTGATGCCCACAGCCGCGATGTCCGCCGGCGCGACACCCGCCTGGTCCACCGCCGCGGCGACGGTGTCCAGCGTGGACTGCCAGATCTCCTCCGGATCGTGCTCAACCCAGCCAGGCTTGGGGAAGATCTGCCGGAACTCCCGGTTCACACGGCCTCGGACATTGAGCTCGCGGTCCAGCACCACCACCGTCGTGCCCGTCGTCCCCTGGTCAATCGCCAGTATGTATTTCATCAGTCTCCTCCACCCCTCAGAGCGTCAGCTCCTCGGGCTCCGCGGGAAATCCCAGGTCGGTGAAATCGGGCAGGGACGTGCCCTCCGGCCGGACGATGACCATCGTCGCGTTCTCCGGCGCAAACGTCGCCGCCGCCACTGCGCGCATGTCCTCGCGGGACACGCCCGCGAGCTCCTCGGCGTAGTGGCGGTACACGCCGTAGCCGAGCCCATACAGCTCATCCAGGGCCATCAGGAACGCCCGTGAGCCGTAGCGCTGCAGCTGGATGTCGTGGTGTCCGAGCAGGTACTGACGGGCTCGCGCGTCCTCCGCCTCGGTCACCAGCTCCTCGCACAGTCGCTGCGCCTCGGTCCACAGCCCTCGGACGGCGGCCTCGATCTTGTCCGGACTCGTGGCGATCTGGAATGTGTAGGCCCCAGGGTCGAGCCCCACCACCCCCTGGCTGAACACGGAGTACGCCAGGGATTGCCGGTCGCGCAGCTCCAGAAAGAGCCGCCCTCCTTGCCCCGACAGCACGCCGGAGAGGATGTCGAAGGCGTGGCGCGAGGGGTCGTGCACTGTGGTGCCGGGGAATCCGATCACCACGTACGCCTGCTGCTTGGGAAGCTGGCAGCTGACGTAGCGGTGTTGACGCGCCGCGGCTGCGGGGGCTGGGTCCGGACCGGTATGGACAGCGCCGCCGGCAAATCGCGCGGCGTCGATCCGCTCGGCGATCTCCCCGGCGATCTCCTCTGCGACAACGTCGCCCACGATCGAGAGCACCATGCGGTTGGGCTGCACATACCGCTGGTAATAACCCAGCAGGTCGTCCCGGCTGATCTCCCGAATCGAGGTCTCGGTCCCGAGGCTGTCGAACGAGTAGGGATGCGGGCCATAGTGGGCCCGCGCAAACAGGAGATTGGCCACGCGGCCGGCGCTGTCCGTCCGTGTCTGCAAGGCCTCCAGGATGAGGCGTCGTTCGCGATCGATCTCTTCCGCATCAAAATCGGGGTTGATCAGCACATCGGCGAGCAGCGCCATGCCGCGGGACAGGTGGGCGCTGAGCACGTCCAGAGTCACGCCCACCGTGTTGCGCCCCGCGTACCCGTCCAGAGACGAGCCCATCGATTCGAGCTCGCGGCAGATCTCCGTGTAGGTGCGCGAAGCGGTGCTGCGCGTCCACAGCGACGACATCAAATTGCTCACGCCCACATTGGCCGCGCTCTCGTAGCGCAGGCCGGCGCGGAACGCTCCGCGGACGGCCACCAAAGGGACCGTCGAGTCCTCCTGTACGATCAGTACGGAGCCGCCGGGCAGCTCCAGGCGCGCCACGCCGTGCTCATCCCTGTCCAGGGTCGGCCGCGCGGGAACCCCCACCATGGCGGCCCCGGCGAGTCCGGCGCGGGCGGCATCCAGGAGGGATTGGGGGTCAATCTCGTCAGCCTGCGCCTCGGGCGCATGCACGGCGATGCTCAGGTTCTCTGGGCGCAGGTAGCGCCGCACGCACTCCTGCACCTCCTCGACGGTCACCTGTTGCAGCCGCGCAAAGTACTCCGCCTCAAACTCCCAGCCGACCTCGGTGTCGGCGTAGTAGCCGAGCACCTGCGCCTGCCCCTCCACGGACTGGCGCCGGTAGATCTCGGAGCTCTCGAGCAGCGTCCGCGCCCGCAGGACCTTCTCCGCACTGAACCGCCTCCGGGCGAGCTCAGTGCAGACCCGCATCATCTCGCCTACCACCGCGGCGGCACCAGGGTGTGCGTCGTCCTTTTGGTAGTCTGCCCCGATGTAGAACAGGCCCGGGTCCCGCGGCATATACGCACCCGCGGCCACGTCGTTGACCCACGCCAACTCCCGGTCGAGCCGCTCCACCAAGGGGCTTGTCTCGCCGTAGCTGAGCAGCAACCGCAAGACGTCGAGCGCGGGTGCGTCGGGGTGCGTCATGTCCGGCACATGGAAGGCCGCCGCGAGGTGAACCTCCGTGGCGTTGCCCCCGTACACGTCTACCCGCATCTGGACCTGCTCGGGCTCGGCGATCCGCGCGCGGTCCGGCAGTCCCGGTCCGCGGGCCCAGCCGTCCAGGTGTCGCGCGACCGTCGCACGCACGTCCGCCTCGTCCACATCGCCCACGATCACGAGCGTCACGTTCTCAGGGACGTACCAGCGGCGGTAGAAGTTCAGGATGTGGTCCCGCGTGAACGACGCCACCGACTCACGCGTCCCGATTACGGGCTTGCCGTAGGGATGGTGGGAGTACGACAGGTCAAACAGCCGCTGCATATGCACCGATCGCGGCTGATCCTCACCCCGTTTGATCTCCTCCAGGATCACCTCGAGCTCCCGTCCGAGCTCCGCAGGATCAAATGTCGAATTGCGCATCGCGTCGGACAACACATCCAGGCCAGTCTCAAAGAACCTGCTGGACATCGTCACGTAATAGCAGGTGTGGTCAAAGCTGGTGAACGCATTGATCCCGCCACCAGCGGCCTCCACCTCACGCGCAATCTCGCCTACTCCTCGCCCGGTCGTGCCTTTGAACAACATATGCTCATGCACGTGGGCCAGGCCCGCCTCGTCATCGCGCTCGTCTGCGCTGCCAACCTTGACCCACATGGCCATGGACACCACCGGCGCCGTTCGCTGCGACCGGAAGATGACGGTCAGACCGTTGTCGAGAGTCCATTGGGACGTATGCAATCGCGGCACCCAGTTTCAATTCCGGCCCATGAAGTAGACAGCGGGCCGATAGGTTTCTACGGTTCGATCGAGGCTGCACCATAACAAACCATCTCACCGGCACTCCACCGAAGTAACCAAGTAGATGATCGAGCTTGGTGGCACATCAACAGGTACCCGCTTCGCACGCAATGTTGCAGCCGCTCAACCGTCACTCAACGACCACCCCTGCCCGGCTCGGGCACGGTCATATCAGCGTCACTGCGCGGGCTCTGTGCCTGGCTCTGGCGCTGAGCGCGGCAGCGTCGCCGGTCACGGCTCAGACCATTGAGGCCTACCCCAGCGCCGGGGCGAGCGCTACCGGCACGACCAACCGCGACTACCTGGAAGCGGACGATGAGCGGGGCCAGGTCTACTCCACACTGCAAGCCGGCATCGGCGCGCGGCTCCAGGACGACACCTCGGCGTGGTTTGGTGAATACCGCCTGATCTACAACCAGCCGCTGGCGACCTTCGGGTCCAACACGGACTCCAGCGGTGAGGTGGAGACCAACCAGACGGCGCGTGTGGGTGGCGAGTTTCTCCTGACGGACCGCCTGAGCTGGACCGCCGAGTTCGAGGGGTTCCACGGCCGCAACGTAGTCCGTATCGTCCAGCCGTTCACAATCGCGGACCCCACCGACGATCTGGTGAACCGGACGACCCAGCAGCTTGTCACCGAACGCAACACGTTCCTGACTCTCGGTGTCGGCACCGGCCTCAAGTACAAACTCACCGAGGTGGACGCGCTCACCGCCAGAACCTTCGCCCAGTGGCGCAGGGACTTTGAAGCGGATGTCAACGTCGTTGGTGAGGGAGAAGACCCGGTCCCACAGCCGCAGCGCGACAGCCTGAACTACGGCGCGATCCTGGGCTATGAGCGGCAGTTCACGCCCACGCTCACCGGCAAGCTCGAGCTGGGCTACACGCGCTACCTGGTGGAGCTCCAGCCCGATTCTACGGGCTATAGCGCCACCCTCGGTGCCCGAAAGGCGCTGACGGACCGACTCAACCTCACCGGATCGGTCGGCGCCATCGCCCTGTTTCCGGATCGGGACGACCCGTCGTTTCCCATCGCCGGTGACGACGCGCGCCGACGGACCCTCATCCTTCGCGGTGGGGCCGCCATCGAGGCTCTCTTCCAGAACTGGCAGGCGTCCGTGGGGTACGAGCGCGACGCCACAACCAATGGCCCGTTCGGAAACACATTGCTCGTCGACGCCGCGCGCATCGACGCTTACTGGTTCTGGGACGACGACATCCTCATGCGAGGAAACATCGTCGGGTTCGTGACGCGTCCAGCTTTCTCAGTCCCTGGAGATGGCCAGATCAACGAGACGACACAGGCCATCGGGGCGGGGGCCAGCGCCGTTTTTCGAATTGTGGATTGGCTCGCGCTCGACATCGGTTACTCTTTCTACCGTCGCTTCCCACTGGCCAGCGGAGAGGCCGACGACGCGACGGCAGGAAATCTCGCGGCGCGCGGGGACATTACAGTTCATACGGTCCTCATCGGATTGTCGGCGCGGACCACTCTGACACCGCTGGGCCCCCAGGGACCGGCGGCGGCGGAACCTCGGTAGGAGAGCGGAATGGGAGCCAGGCTCGCAGCACCCCAGGACAACGACGACGCGGAGTTCAACCTGCGCGTCTACGTGCGCTACGCCAAGCGCATGCTGGGTCATCGCTGGACCATCATCCTCATGGCCATTCTCGGGGTCGTCGCGGCGGCGGCCGCGCACTTCGTCCAACCCAAGACCTACGAGAGCTCTACCACCGTCCTGATCCAGGGACAGGCCATCCCGGAAGAGTTCATCAAATCCACGGTCAAGACCTCGAGCGAGCAGTACATCACGACGCTCAGCAAACAGGTCATGAGCAGATCCCGGCTCGAGAAGATCATTCTCGACATGGACCTCTACCCCCAGCAGCGGCAGTCCTCGACGATGGACGACGTGGTCCTTCACATGCAGAAGGACATCGAGATCAACGCGGGCGATGGCAGCTTCAAGATCACCTACCAGGGGGGTGACCCCAAGACCGTCCAGGCCGTGTGCCGCCGTCTGGCGGACATCTACATTCAGGAGAACTCCGACGAGCGCGTCCGCAAGGCGTCCGACACCGCCGAGTTCCTCCAGAAGCGCATGGTGGACTCCAAGGCCAAGCTCGACATGAAGGAGGACGAGATCAAATCCTTCCGCGAGGGCAACCTGGACGTCATCCCGGCCCAGGGTGGCACCTCCGTCATGCAGCAGGCGCTGGCCAACGCGTACACAGAGAAGGAGTCGCTGATGGAGTCCATCCGTCAGCTCCGCACGAACAAGAGCACCCTGGCCGGCAGCCTGATGACCGAGGAGATCTCCTCGGACCCTGCCGCGGACGCGCGCAACAAGCTCGCGGATCTTCGGTCCAAATTGCGCTCCGCCGAGTCCAAGTACACACCGCAGCACCCCGACGTCGTGCGGCTCAAGGGCGAGGTATCCCGTGCGGAGATGGCCGTGCGGTCCAGCCCCAAACCGACGGTCACCCGTCGGCCGAACACACAGGCAGCCGCGGAGCTGCGCGCCGTCAAGAACGACCTCGCGGACGCGGAGAAGCGGCTCAAGAAGGTGGAGGTCACCATCACGGACCTGGAGAAGGACCGCAAGCGCGAGCCGGGCGTGACCGTTCAACTCGTGGACCTCGAGCGGGAGCGACGGCGATTGGAGACCGAGTACGAGGACCTTCGCAGCAAATTCTCCGAGGCGGAGCGCTCCGAGCTGCTCGAGTCCAAGAACAAAGGCGAGCAGTTTAAGATCCTGGACGCGGCCAACCTCCCGACACGGGCCGCGGGCGCCGGCCTGATCAAACTCACCGCCGCCGGGCTGTTCATCGGCCTGCTCCTCGGCCTCGCGCTCGCCTTCTTACGGGTGCTGCTGGACCCCCGCATCTACGAGGTCGACGACCTGCGCAAATACATCGACGCCGAGGTCCTCGTCGAGATCCCGCACTTTGGGCGCAAGCATCTGCCCCGACCGACGACCAAGGCGCTGCCGCCCCCGAGCGAGAACGCAGCAGCCTGAACCCGGTTTCTCCGCGCGCAATCTACGTTTTTCAGGTACAGTCACGGAGAACTTTTCCGCGGCCCGCCTGCGACGGACACCCCGCGTTCACCAACCGCCCGATGCTGGGAAACCGACACACCCTCTTCCTCATCCTGCTCGAGTTTCTCGAGCTGTCCCTGGCCTTCTGGGCCGCTTGCGTCCTGCGATTCCAGGGCTTTGAGCTGAGCGAAGACGCGTTCACCTACATCGGCAAAGGCATGCTGATCGCCGTGTTCGTGCAGTCGGTTTTCTACGTCAACGACCTCTACGGCACCAAGGGCATGCCGGGCAGCTGGGTACTGTTCCGCCGCTTCACGGTCAGCATGACCATCGCCGTCGTGGGCCTTCTGGTGGTGTACTACGCCCTGCCGCAGGTGTTCATCGGTCGCGGCGTGTTTGCCATCACGCTGGGCGGATTCACCGGCCTGTTTTTCATCGGTCGCATCTCGCTCAAGGGTGCAGCCAGCAATTGGTTCGAGCGGCGCTTTCTCATCATGGGCTCCGGGGAGTTCGCCAAGGAGGTCGGGCGCATCATCGATTCGCGCCAGGACCTGGGCTACAAGCTGACCGGATACCTGGACTCCCGCCCCGAGCGGGTCGGCGCGCCGTTCCTGGAGCCGGGCATCGTCGGTGTCTACGACGACGTGGCCCGGCTCGTCGTTGAGCAGAACGTCGACGAGATCATCGTCGCCCTGTCCAACCGACGCGGCACCATGCCGGTCCAGGACCTGCTCGACCTCAAGTTCCGCGGCATCCAGATCACAGACGGGATGAATTTCTACGAGCGCGAGTTCAACCGCGTCTACGTGCGTCAGCTGACCCCGTCGTGGATGATCTTCTCCGACGGGTTCGTCGTCTCTCCGCTGACCCGGCTGGCCAAACGATCGATGGATGTCGGTCTGTCCGCCATCGCGCTGGTGGGCGTGGCCCCCGTGATGCTCCTGACTGTCCTCCTCTTCCGCCTCACCAGCAAGGGCCCGGCGCTGTACTCCCAGGAGCGCGTGGGGCGGTTGGGCGCGCCGTTCACGATGTGGAAGTTCCGGTCCATGCGCACCGACGCGGAGGCGGCGGGCCCCCAGTTTGCCAAGAAGAAGGACCCGCGCATCACCGGCATCGGGCGGTTCATCCGCAAGACCCGCGTGGACGAGCTGCCGCAGCTGATCAACATCCTCCGGGGCGACATGTCGCTCGTGGGCCCACGTCCGGAGCGACCCGTCTTTGTGGACCAGCTCGCCGAGAAGATCCCGTTCTACGGCCAGCGGCACCAGGTCAAGCCGGGCCTCACAGGGCTCGCCCAGATCAGCTACGGGTACAGCGAGGGAGAGGAGGACCACCTCCACAAGCTCCAATACGACCTGTGCTACATCAAGAACCTGTCCCTGACTCTGGATCTGGCCATCATGGCCAAGACCCTCAAGGTCGTCGTGCTCGGCACGGGTGCCCGGTGACAGCCCCCTACACGGCGCTGATGTACCACGCCATCGGAGACGCCGACGGGCTGCCCGAGTCCGAGGACTACACCGTGCCCGAGCGCCTGTTCCGACGGCACCTGCTCGCGCTCGAGGGCCTCGGCTGCCGCTCGGTCCCGCTGGCCCTCCTGGTCGCCGGAGTACCCACGCTGGCCCACGGTGAAGGGCCCGGCGTCCTGCTCACCTTCGACGACGGGTTCGAGACGGTGCTCACGCGCGGCGCGGAGATCGTGTCTGAGTCCGACTACGCGGCCCTCGTGTTCATCACCACCGACAAACTCGGCCAGCCCGGCTACCTGGACGAGGACCAGGTGCAAATCCTGCTCGGCATGGGCGTGGCGGTCGGCGCCCATGGCAAGACCCACGCGTACCTGTCAGACCTGCCGCTGACTGCGCTTCGGCGGGAGCTGAACGAGCCCCGTGAGCGCCTGTCCAAGCTCGTCGGTTACGAGGTCCGGCTGCTCAGCGCTCCCGGCGGCCGGGTGGACCCGCGGGTGCTCGACGAGGCCCGCAGAGCGGGCTATACGCACGTTTTCGGCTCCCGCCCCGGGTGCGTCACAGGCCAGGCCGCCCCCCTTCCTCGCTACGCCATCACGTCCTCCGTGTCTCCCCACGATCTGGAGCTGCTGGTCGCCGGCGACCGCCGCGCCGTGCTCAAAGCCAAGGCGCGCTACGCGGCGCTGCGATTCCCCAAAAAGGTCCTCGGCAACGACCGCTACGACCGGCTGCGCGCGCGTCTGCTCGGGCGGATGAGGGGCTCGTGATCGCCGTCCTGCTCGCCGTCGCCGAGGCGGTCATCGGTGCCAGCGCGACCCTGCTGGTCGGTACATTCCTCGGCTACCCCGTGTGGCTCGCCGTCCTCTCCGCGGTGCGGCCTCGGCCCTATCCAAGCGGTCCGGACGCAACCCGGGAAGACGACCTGCCCCGCGTGGCCATCGTCCTTGCTGGGCACAACGAGGCGCGGCGACTGCCGGCCAAGCTGGCGAGTCTGGCCGCGCTGGACTACCCACCGGAGCGGCTGCGGTTCTACGTCGCCGACGACGCCTCCACCGACGACACGACCGCTGTTCTCGAGCAGCTCAAACAAGCCCACCCCAGGCTGCGCTGCCACCGCAGCGACACCAACGTCGGCAAGCCCGCCAACCTCAACCGGCTGGTGGAGCTGGCCGGCGACTGGCCCGACGTATTGGTGTTCAACGACGCCCGCCAGCCTCTCGACCCGCAGGCCCTGCGCTGCCTGGTGGCGCCGCTCGGCGACCCGTCCATCGGCGGCGCCACCGGAGACCTGACGCTCCCGCCCAACGCCGACGGCACCGTCCCGGGCATGGGAGCCTATTGGCGCTACGAGACCTTCCTGCGCGACCGAGAGGCGCGCACGGGCTCCGTTGTGGGCGCCACGGGCGCGCTCTACTGCGTCCGGCGCGAGCTGTTCACGCCCTTTGAGCCAAACCTGGTGCTGGACGACATGCTTGGCCCACTGCGCGTCACGCTGGGAGGCCGCCGCTTTGTCTTTGCCCACGGGGCGCGCGCGTTCGACGTGTACAGCGATGACCTTGGGCACGAGTACCGCCGGAAGGTCAGGACGCTCGCCGGGATCTACCAGGCCATGGCGTTCGAGCCGCGCCTGACCCGTCCCGGCAGCGGCGTCTTCGGCCGGTTCTTCTGGCACAAACGAGGCCGGCTCCTGTTGCCGTTCCTGCTCGGTGCCAACGGCGTCGCCTCCCTCCTCGCCGTCGCCCTTGCGGCCTGGGACGAGCCGCTGCGGGCCGTCGTCCCCGCCGCCATTCTGGCGGGGCACCTCGGCCTGTGGGCGGGCTATGCGGCATCCCGCGCGACCGGCAAGCTGCGCATCTTCCAGACCCTCGGCACGCTGGTCCGCGCCGCCTACGACGCGCGCCGCGAATGGAAGCGCGGCGCGACGACCGCGGCGTGGAAGAAAGCGTGACACCACCGCTGGCGGGCGCCGGGCGCCACAGTCCTCGGGGTTTGTCCATTGGCAGGGCACTCCCCGATCACCGCGCCTTGGAAACCGGGTGAGGGGGTGCTACTCATCGCCTGACTGCGGTACCGGCCACGCGACGCACGCGGCCATTCAGACATCGGGTGGCCGCGACCTTCGACGCGACCACACTTCAGGGGCAATGGGGCGGCCCCCGGCAGAGGCGACTTGAGTCAGCTTCGCGCATTCCTCCGGAAGACGAGCCACTATGTGCTGGGCAACGGCCTGGGCATGCTCTCGGGCTTGATCTCCTACCCCATCCTGACGCGCGTCCTGGAGCCGGCGGACTACGGCCTGATGGGCCTGGTCTCGTCCGTGCTGCTCGGCGCTGTCGCGTTTGGCAAACTCGGCATTCAGAACTCCCTCATCCGGTTCTTCGCCGAGGCGAAGCGAGAGGGCCGTCTGGCGACGCTCGCCAAGACCTATATCACAACAGGTCTGGCGGCCGCGGGCGTGGCCGCGCTCGTGCTCAGCGCAGGGGCCTGGACTCTGGGCGAGCTCGGCGCCATCGGGGACCGGCTCGCCTTCGTGCTGGTCCTCACGTCGCCCCTGGCGCTGATCCGCACCCAGCACAGTCTCGCGGTGAACTTCCTGCGGGCCGACGAGCGCAGCCGCACCTGGAGCACGGTGGACGTGGTCCACAGGTACGCGTGTCTCGCGTTCGGGTTGCTCGGCGCGCTCTACGTCATTGGCGGCGTCGAGGGCTTTTTCACCGGCCTGGTCACGGCGGAGTCACTCATGCTCGTCGTGGCGATGATCGCCGCGCGGAAGGTGGTCCCACTCGCCGTCGGCATGCCCGACAGGAAACTGCTGACCGCGGCCGTCAGCTTCGGCCTGCCGCTGCTCTTCTTCGAGCTCACGAACATCGTCCTGGCGTTTGGCGACCGCGTCCTGATTCTGGAGATGCTTGGCGAGGCCCCGCTGGGCCACTACACGGCGGCCTACAACCTCTCGGACACGCTCCAGAAGTTCATTCTCCTGCCCATCTCGCTGGCGGTGCAGCCCATGTATATGCGGCTATGGGCCGAGCAAGGTCGGGAGGCGACCCAGGCGTTCCTGAGCAAGGCGGGGGCCTTCTTTGTGCTGGTGGCTACCCCCGCGATCTTTGGCGTGATCGCGGTGCGCGAACCGCTGCTGATTCTCCTGGCGGGCAAAGCCTACGCCGACGGTGTCGACGTCATCCCCCTGGCGTTTGGCGGCTACGTTCTCTACGGCAGCTACGCGGTCTTTGGCGCGGGGCTGTTCATCCACAAGCAGACCCTGCGGCTGGCGATCGCCACCGCGGTGGCCTGTGTGGCCAACCTGGGCCTGAACCTACTGTTGATTCCCAAGTACGGGATCCTCGGCGCGGCCATCGCCACCGCCATCAGCTACGTCGGCCTCATGGTCGTCCTGACCATCATGAGCTTCCGAACACTGCGCTTCTCGCTGCCGTGGGCATACATGCTGCGCATCTTCGCGTTCGGCGCGGCGATGTACGGGTGCATTGCCTACATCGAACTTGGACACGTCGCCGCCACGCTCGCGGTCCGCATCCTCGTCGGCGCCGTGGTCTTCCTCGGACTGGCGCTTGGGGTTGACGCACGGGGCAGGCAATTGGTCCGCGAGGTTCTGCGCCCAGGCTGATTCAAGCAACCTCCGCCAGAGGCCGATGCCCATTGTGTGAGCCGCCCATCCAAAATGACATTTCGACCGGGGGATACGGTTGGCGATCGCTACACGATCCGCGAGCGCATCGGGCGAGGTGGAGCCGGCGTCGTCTACCGTGTGCACGACAGCCAGACGGACTCCGGCGTCGCGCTCAAGACCCCTCTGCCCGTGATCGTCCAGCAAGAAAAGCCACGGCAGCGGTTCTCCCGCGAGATGCGGCTGGCCGCGCGGCTGAGCCACCCGCACACCGTCAAACTCTTCGACGTGGGCATTACTCCCGGCGGGCTGCCCTGGTTCACGATGGAGTTGATCAAGGGGCGACGCATCCGCGACACGATGCGAATCGACAATTGCATGGCGCCGCCACGCGCGATCAACATCGCCATTCAGATCCTGCAGAGCCTCGGCGAGGCCCACGCCATGGGCATCGTTCACCGTGACCTGAAGCCCGAGAACGTCTTCCTCACCGACGGAGATTTCGTGAAGGTCGCCGACTTTGGGCTCGCGGTCTGCATGGCGGACGCAGAGTCGGTGACGATGCTCGGCGAGGCCGTCGGCACACTGCCCTATATGGCGCCCGAGTACCTGATCGACGGGGAGGTCGGTCCGAGGATGGACCTGCACACCGTCGGCCTGCTGCTCTACGAGATGATCCTGGGGCAGTCCCCGTTTGCGAAGATGGGCCTGCGGGAGATCCAATCCGCCAAGCAGAGGGAGGTACCGCTGTCGCGCGAGCTCCTGCACCAGCTCGGTCCCGCGGCGCCCATCGTGGCTCGCTCCATCCAGAACGACCCCGACCGGCGCTACGCCAACGCGGAGGACATGGCCAGCCACCTCCAGGAGGTCCTGGGGACGATGGAGGTCCCGCGGGCGCCCTCGGCCTGGAAAAACCCGTCGATGATGGTCAAAGAGGCCGCGGGAGTGCCAAGGGCTCGCCGCCGTCCCAAAGCAGAACACACCCAGCCGGGGCGACGCTCGGACGTGTTCCCCGTGGAAGTCGTCGCATCCCCTTCCAAGTCCGTCCTCACGCCTCCGTAACCGCAATACACTGCGCCCAAAGCGCGCCACCGCGCGCCGATTCCCCAACGCCTCCGGGATCGCAACCCACCTTGCTTCCCCGCCGACAATGGGCGAAGAGAGTCGGGATGCGAATGCACGACGGAGCACGACAATGACGAGAATCGCGATCGTGGCGGGCGGTGGACCCGCACCCGGTATCAACGCAGTGATCGGGGCGGTGACGCTGTCCGCGCTGGACAAGGGCTGGGAAGTCCTCGGCATCTACGACGGCTACGCGGGGCTTCTGCCCGGCGGGCGGATTGAGCCGCTGGTGCGCGAGCAGGTGCGCACCATCCACTTTCAGGGTGGCATCATCCTCAACACCAGCCGGACCAACCTCAGCCGCAGCCCCGAGAACCTCGAGCAGGCAGCGAAGACCGTCCGCGAGCAGAACATCGACATGCTCGTGACCATCGGCGGCGACGACACGGCCTTTGGCGCGTCGGAGCTCGCCCGGACGGTGGAGGGACTCCAGATCGTCCACTGTCCCAAGACCATCGACAATGACCTGCCACTGCCCGGAGACACGCCGACCTTTGGCTACAACACGGCGCGCCACATCGGCACCAAGCAGGTCCACGCGCTGATCGAGGACGCGTCCGCGACCAACCGCTGGTACATCGCGGTCGCCATGGGACGAACCGCCGGCCACCTGGCGCTTGGAATCGCCAACGCCGCCGGCGCCGCGGCGTGCATCGTGCCCGAGGAGTTTGACGGCCGGAAGGTGAAGCTCAGCGAGGTCGCGGACCTGCTGGAGGCCACCGCCATCAAGGAGATGGCCGCCGGAAAGCCCTTTGGCGTGGCAGTGCTCGCGGAGGGCGTGGCAGAGGCGCTCGACCCCGACGACCTGGCCAGCTTTGGCGACGTACCGCGGGACGACTTTGGGCATGTGCGGCTCGGCGAGATCGACTTCGGTCGCATGATGTGCCAGCGGCTCGAGGCGAACTTCAAGGCGATGGGCGTCAAGAAGCGCTTTGTGGACCTCAAGATCGGCTACGAGCTGCGCTGCGCAGCCCCCATCCCGTTCGACATGGAGTACTGCCGGATGCTCGGCTCCAACGCCGTGCAGTTCCTCGCCACCGGCGGCAGCCATGCCATCATGAACCTCGCCAACGGCGAGCCCGCGCCCATCCCGTTCTCGGAGGTGCGCGACCCGGTGTCGGGCCGCACCGCCGTGCGCCGAGTGGACCTCGACAGCGGCGCCTACCGCACCGCGCGGCGCTTCATGCGTCGGCTGGAGCGCGCCGACCTCGCCGACGACGCCAAGGTGGGCCGCATGGCCACCGAAGTGGGCCTGTCCGCCGACGCGTTCCGCGAGCGCTACAGCTACCTCGTCGCCGGTGACCCCGAGCACTGGGACTGGCGCGCCTGACGCAGCCGCTGGCGCCGCCACCACGCCCCCCCAGAAGACCGCCTCTCCCCCGGCGGGCCTTGACACCGGGGCCGCGCGCTCGCACGCTTGGCCGCACACAGGGGGCAGGAGCGAGTTATGGGTGGTGGACGATACGATGGGGATGTCGCGCGGCGCGCGAGGTCCACAAACCAGGACGCGTTCTCGTACCAGGGGTACACCGAGAGCGCGGCGAGCTCGACGACGACGGCGCGCGGCGTACACGAGCGGCTCGACATCTACGGGCCGAAATTTCGCGAGGTGAACAACGAGACGCCCATCGTCGTGGCGATGGACGTGACCCGTTCGCGCGGCAACGACAGCCGCATCATGTACGAGAAGCTGCCCATGTTCATCGGGCAGATCGAGCTCAACGACTACGTCCCCAACCCCGGGATCAGCTTCTGCGCCATTGGTGACGCCACCGTGGACCAGGCCCCGCTTCAGGTCGGCCAGTTCGAGGGCGACAACCGACTGGACGCCAACCTCGAGGCCTTCTGGCTCGAAGAGGGCGGCGGCGGCACCGGACAGGAGTCGTACGAGCTCGCCGCATGGTTCTACGCCCAGACCAACACCGTGCGCCTCAACGAGGGCCGCGGCGAGAAGGGCTATTTCTTCTTCGTGGGCGACGAGGGGTTCTACCCCCAGGTGGACCACCTCCAGGTGCGGCGCATCATCGGCGCCCAGCTCGACGGCCCGGTGCCCTCGTCCGAGGCGTTCCGCGCCCTCCACGACAAGTTCGACGTCTTCCTCGTCTACCCCAAGAAGGCCTGGGAGGACCGCAAGGCCGACATCGACGCAGAGATAAAGACGCGCGTCACCGCCGCCGGTGGCCAGTACGAGGGCGTGGACATCCGCGCGAGCCTCATCTGGAACAACCGCAACGACCTGGACCTGCACGTGGTCCCGCCCTCTGGCGAGCGCATCTACTACGCCCACAAGAAATCGGCGTGCGGCGGCTGGCTGGACGTGGACATGAACGTCAGCGGCGACACCGTCAAACCGGTGGAGAACACCCGGTGGGCGCAGGGCAAAGCCCCCAAGGGCCACTACACCGTCGTCGTGCGCAACTACGGGTTCCACGAGCCCGACAAGGCACCCACACCGTTCAGAGTGGAGATTGAGGTCGCGGGGGAGATCCGCCACTTTGACGGCGTCGTGTCTCGCCGCGGAGAGACGGGGGGCACAAGCGACGTCGTGGTGCACGAGTTTGACTACGACCCGAACGCGGTCAAGAAGGCGGCGACCCAGAAGCGCGACGACTACGCCCAATACGACGACGAGATCATTCTTGGCCAGTGGAACAAGGTGCTCGCGCGCGAGCACATCCTGCCCATCGAGGACCCCGCGTCCATCGTCGATGTCATGCTCGGCGCCCTGGCCATCAAGAAGGGCAGCGCCGACCTGGCCACGTACACCGAGCACATGAAGCAGCGCGGCTGCGGCGAGGAGCGCATCGCCCAGGTCACCGGCGCCCTCGCGGGCCTCACCCCGCGCACAGCGGCGGCTGAGGTCGAGGGCAGCGTGCCCACCGGACCTGGCAGGAAGAAACGGACCCAGCGCCTGTGAGAGTCCACCTGATCGACGGTTCCGTCGAGATGTTCCGGTGCTTCTACGGCGCGCCCCGCGCCGAGGACCCGCTCGGCCGCGAGGTTGGCGCCGTGCGCGGATTTCTGGCCACCATGATCGCGCTGATCCGCCGCCAGGAGGCCACGCACCTGGCGGTCGCGTTCGATTCCGTGGTCGCCCCGGCTCGCGGGGCCGCCAGCGAATCAGACCTGCTCACCTCCCAGTTCCCCCTCGCCGCAGACGCCTGCCGCGCGCTGGGGGTCCTCATCTGGCCCATGGTCCGCTTCCAGGCCGACGACGCGCTCGCAACGGGCGCGGCCCGCTACAAAGACGTCGAGGGAGTGGAGCAGGTGGTCATCTGCTCCACGGACAACGACTTTGCGCAGTGCGTCGAGGGCACGCGCGTGATCCTGCTCAACCGCATCCGCAAAGTGACCACAGACGAGGAGGTGGTGCGGGAGAAGTTCGGCGTGGCGCCCACGTCCATTCCCGATTGGCTGGCGCTCGTGGGAGACGTGTCCGACGGCCTTCCTGGCATCCCCGGCTGGGGCAGGAAGTCGGCGGCGGCGGTGCTGACCGCCTACCCGAAGCTCGAAGACATCCCGGTGGACGTCGCCGACTGGACCTGCAACGTCCGCGGCGCCGAGCGCCTCTCCGCCTCCCTGCGCGACCGCTGGCGCGAGGCGCTCCTGTACCGAAACCTGTCCATTCTGCGCACCGACGTCCCCCTGCCCGACGAGCTGCATCACCTTGAGTGGCGCGGCGCACGCCGAGACCTGCTTCCCGCCTTCGCAGCGGAGATAGGGGCCGAAGAAGTCCTGGAGCGCATCACGCTCTGGCGGTGACGCGGCTGGCCGCGCAGTCCGGCCTGCGCTTCGGCACGCGTTACTTCTCGGTCTCGAGACGCAGCAGATCCAGCTCCCGCAGCCCCTGCCGCGCCTTGGCACCCCACGACCCCCGATCCTCCGTCGCGATCTTGCGGTACTCCCGGCGCGCGGCGTCCTCCATCGGAATCGCCAGCTCGATGAGCTTGTCGCGGTGCAGGTAAAAGGCCTCCGTGCCGTCCTGGAACGGGTTCTCAGCGTGCCGGAGCGCCGCCGCAAAGCGGTGCTGGATGGTAGCGCCCCGGTACCGCGCTGCGAGGTCCCACGGCGGCTGCGAGTGCGCGGCGAGCTCCGTGTAGCGGGCGTGCAGCTGGGCGGCGCCGTCGATCTTGGCGTGCAGGGCCGCCTCCTGGGCGTCGCGGTTGCCAACGATCTGGATCTCGTCCCAGGCCCGGTACACGACCTCCAGCTCTTCAAAGTGTCCGCTGGACGTCGGCGACACTGGCGCGTGGACCGACGCGTCGGACGGCGTTGTGGCGCAGCCGCAGAGGGTCAACAGGAAAATGGTGGCCAATCGCATCATACGACAAACGGAAGCGCCATGGCGCTGAAGAGCTGGGTGCGGGCGTGGCGGCGCACATACGCGGGGTCGATCTGCGGCACGATCCGCTTGGTCCGGACCGAGGCGTACCAGTGCACAATCCGTGTGTCGGCGGCCAGCACCGCGCCGAGCGCGGGCGTCCGGGTCGCGCGGAACCAGTGCTCGGAGATCTCGGGAGGCAACGGGTAGAACGCCTCGGGGTGGTGCACCTCGACGCCGGGGCCCTCGTACGCCTGCAGAGTCTGCTGAAGCAGGTGCGTACCCAGCGCAAACCGAACCAATTGCCGCTCCCGAGGCATCTCCACCATGCCGCGCAGCAGCTCGTCGACAAAGGCGTGGCCGGGCTCCGCGGCAAACACGGCGTTGTTGGCCGCCAGGTGGTACCGGCTGTCCACCTTCCGGAACAGCCGCCAGCCGCCGGGCAGCCGCCGCATGGCGTCTCGCACCGCCAACCGCACCCCCGCGCCGGCGAGCACCCGAGGTGACCTGGACCGCGCCACATTGTGGGGTAGCGCGATGTGCTCGCGCCCGCAGAAGACCTGCGCGCGCTCGCGGTAGTCGTCCACGTGGCGCAGCGTGACCGTGTCCAGATCCAGGTAGACGCCGCCCTCGGCATACAGGATCGCCGCGCGGATCATATTGGCTTTGGCCGCCGGTTGCTCCAGCTGCTCAAACAGTGCCCAGAGCGCGGCACCTCGGGCGCCGCAGCGGGCGAATACGTCCTCGGGGTTCACGAGGCGCGCCTCAAAACCGGGCGTCTCCTCAAGCCACGACCACCACGGCGTCCCGGACAGGTCGTCGGAGTG
This sequence comes from uncultured Pseudomonadota bacterium, assembly GCA_937890335.1. Taxonomy (GTDB): domain Bacteria; phylum Myxococcota_A; class Bradymonadia; order Bradymonadales; genus CALBXO01. Next base: position 22,825 of record CALBXO010000756.1, read on the forward strand.
GTGCAAGACCACCCGCTCAAAGCCGCCACGCACGGCTGCCGATCGCATGGACAGCGCGTTGACCCACGGGAATTGGGGGCCAAACCAGATGAAATGGGCGTTCGCTGGAATCATGGGACGCTCGTTCTCACAGCGGGGAATCGACGGATTCTCCCGTCATCGGCGCGCCTGCGATCGGTGCTCGACACAGGGCCACACAACGCGCTTGACGTGCCGGGACGTCGGGGGCATCGTGGCCGACGATGACGAAGGATTCCAAGTCTCTCAGGTACTCTCGAAAGTACATCGCGTTCGTGGCGAAACGGCCGGTCACCCTGCTCGTCATCTACGTTCTCCTGGCGGGCCTTTCCATACTCGCCGCCAAGTCGTTCATGGACATCCGGACCGACCTGGAGTCCCTGCTTCCGCAGGGTACGCCCTCGGTCGCTGCGCTGGAGGAATCCCGCGCCCGTCGGGGCTCCACGGACTTCTACACCATCGCGGTCAAATCGCCGGACCCCGAGGCCAACGCCAAGTTCGTCGACGCCGTGGCTACCGAGGTCGAACTGTGGGAGGAGACGCGCTTTGTGCAGGTCCAGCGCGACACCACCTTCTTTGCCGACCACGCCCTGCTCTATCTGCCCAAAGAGGATCTGGCAAGGCTGCGGGACAACCTCCAGGTCGAGGTCAAGCTCGAGAAGAAGCTCAACAACCCCTTCTTCGTGGACATCCGCACGGACGAGGAGGTCAAAGAGGCCAACGCGGAGCGGTGGAAGCAGGAGCGCTGGCTGGCCCCAGACCTCTCGACCCGTTTGGGGCTGGACAAGGACCTGTTCAACTCCATCGTGGACCCGACCCAATTCGGGCTTGAGGCCACTGCCGCGCCGGCGGCTCCCGGTCAGGCCCCCAAGGCCACCGACCCAGAGGCCGACCCGCCCCCGCCGGTACCCGCGCTGCCCAAACATCTCGCCCCTCGGCTCATGTCGCCCGACGGCACCGTCGCCGTCGCCCTGGCCCAGCTCAACCAGCCGGCGACCGATGTCGTGAAGTCCAAGGAGCTGATGGAGCGCGGCACCGCCCTCATCGAGAGGCTCGACCCCGCGAGCTACCACCCGGAGATGGAGGCCCGCGTCGCCGGCGCCTACCGCAACTTCCAGGAAGTCGAGGACATCTCCCACGACTCCACCATCGCGGCCATCGCGAGCACCGTGCTCGTCATACTCGTGGTCCTCGTCTTCTTCCGCAACGGCCGCTCCCTTCTCCTGCTGATCGTCCCACTCGCCATCGGCGTCACGTGGTCCATCGGCTTGACCGCCCTGACCTACGGTCACCTGAACATCTCCACGCTCTTTGTCTTCTCCATGTTGATAGGCATGGGGATCGACTTTGGAATCCACTACTACGCCCGCGTCATGGAGGAGTTCCGCGCCGGCGAGGAGCTCGAAGAGGCGCTCGCGCGGTCCGTGCAACACACCGGGCGCGCCATGGTCTCCGCGGCGCTGACCACCATCGCCGCCCTCCTGACTCTCATGGCCGCGAGCTTCCGCGGGTTTGTGGAGTTCGGCGTGATCGCCTCCTACGGCATCGCGCTGTGCCTGGTCGCCGTGATTCTGGTGATGCCAGCGCTGGTGATCGCGCTGGAGAAGGTCTGGAAGACCAGCCGGCCCAAGGTCGAGGTCAAGCCCCCCGCCGCGCTCACGACCAGCGGCGTCCAGCGCGCCCGGCTCATCGCCATGGGCTTCATCATCCTCGGCGTCCTGGGCGGCAGCTTTGCCGTCATGAACTGGGACAAGGCCGAGTTTGAGCACGACTTCCGCAACCTGCGCGGCCAGAAGACCGCAGCGGGCATCGGCTACGGCGCCGCCGTCGGGAAGGGCAAGAGCACGTCCCCGGCGCTCATCCTCGGCGACTCTGTCGAGCAGATGCGCGAGGTCCACACGGTCCTGTCCAAGAAGTTCAGCGAGACCAAGGGCGGCGAGGGCAGCTACCTCAAGAGCTTTGTGACCATCCAGACCTATGTGCCGCCCAACCAGGCCGAGCGCATGGCGATCATCACCGAGATCAACGAGCTCGTCGCCGACCCGAAGCTCAAACGCAGCAAGGGCAAGGCGCGCAAGCTCATCGACAGGATGAACACGCTCAGCCGGGTCAAGCCGTTCACCGTGGAGGAGATCCCAAGCTGGGCCAAGCGGTCCCTGACGGAGGAGGACGGCACGATCGGGCGGCTCGGGTTCCTCTACTCCCACGTCAAGAAGTGGGACGCCACGGACGTGCAGGCTTTCCAGGACGAGCTGGGCGTGATCCCGACACCGTCGGGCGAGGTGGCTGTAGCGTCGTCGGGCTTCATCGTCTCCGACGTGGTCCGGACTGTGAAGTCCGACGCCCTGCGCTTGATGCCCATCATCTTCGCGGTGCTGGCTGTCATCCTCCTCATCGACCTGCGCAGCTTCAAGGGCGGCCTCATCTGCCTGCTGTCCATGGGCCTGGCGCTCGTGTGGACCGTGGGCGGCATGGTGATCTTCGACATCCGCCTCGGCCTCTACAATATGATCAACCTGCCCATGATCCTGGGCACGGGGATCGACGGCTCCATCCACCTCTACCACCGCTACAAGGAGCTCGGGCAACCGCGCATGCCGGAGGTGCTCAGGAGCACGGGCGGCGCGGTCATCGCGTCCTCCATGACGACGTTGGCCGGCTTTGCCGGGCTGCTGTTCGTGGACCATCTGGGCGTACGGTCCATTGGGACGCTCGCGACTGCGGGAATTGCGGCGACGCTCATCGCGGTCTTTCTCTTCATGCCCGGCCTGCTGATGCTCCTCGTCGGTGCCAAGAAGGGCGACGACGCAGCCTGACCCAAGGTCGCCCAGCGGCATGAACGCACCCAAGAAGTCCCTGTCCGAACAGGCGAGCATCCTCGTCCTCGGCAAGATCGCGTCGATGGTCGCGGAGGGGCTCACGCCGCTGCTCATCGTGCGCATGCTCGGCAAGGCGGACGTCGGGGCCCTGTCCGGCCTCATGCTCATCTACACCACAATCGCTGTGCTGCTCACGGCAGGTTTCCCGCGGGCGGTACTCTACTTCCTGGCCGATCGGCCCGTGGAAGAGCGCTGTAGCGCGGTGCGGCGCATCACCATCGTGATGATGGTCATCGGCGTGCTGTGCGGCGGTGTCTTGCTGGGGCTCGGGATCGTCGGCGACCAGGCCATGGCGGCCTTTGGAGCCTGGTTCGCCGAGGTCGTGGGGAGCGACGGCGCCGCAAGAGCGGGCGACGAGTCCGTGTCCATGGCCTACCTCCAGCTCATGGCGCTCTACCCGCTGCTGGACGTGCCCGTCCGCATCCTGCCCAACGTCCTGATTGCCGAGGGGCGCACCAAGGGCGCCGCTGGCATCGGCATCCTCAAAGGCGTGGGACTGACGGCTGCGCAGCTCATCCCTGCCGGCCTGGGCTGGGGCCTCTGGGGAATCGTCGGAGGATTGATCGTCTTTGGCGTGGTCAATTTTGGCGTGTTCGCCTGGGTATTGCGCTGGCTCTACCGCGGCGTCGGGCCCGCCGAGGCACCCATGAAGTGGGGCTATCTGGTCAAGTTCAGCTTCCCACTCGGCGTCACGGACATCGTCAACAACCTGAACAAGTCCGTGGACCGTTACCTGATCGTGATCTTCCTGGGCGCGGTGGCGTTTGCCGAGTACCGGGTGGGTGCCTGGCAGATCCCGTTGATCCCGACGGTGGCCTTCTCCGTCGGGACCGTCTACATGCCGCGCTTTGTCGAACTCTTCAACGCGAACAAGCCAGCGGAAGCCATCAACATCTGGCGCTTTTCCATCCAGAAGGTCTCCCTCATCGTCGTACCCGTCGCGCTGGCTTTCTTTGTCGTGGCCGAGGAGTTCGTCGTCCTGGCGTTCACGGAGGACTACCTGGCGGCGGCGCCGGTCTTCCGCCTGTATTGCCTGTTCACACTTGGCCGGGTCGCGAGCTTTGGCAGCGTCATGGTCGCCGCCGGCAAACCCAGCTACGTGCTCAAATCCGCCGGTGTCGCGCTGGCGTCCAACATCCTGATCTCCACACCATTGGTGTTCTGGCTCGGCATGGTAGGCCCGGCGCTCGGCACCGTATTGGCCTTCATTCCAACGGTGGTGGCCTACTGCTGGTACATCGCCAAAGCCGTCGGGCTCCCATTCCGCAAGATCTTCCCGGTGATGGCCTACCTGAAGGTCATCGCCGTGGGCATCCCGCCGTGCGCTCTCGCGTTCGCCATCCAGGAGTACGGCCCCACGATGCACCCCGCCGTCGGCCTGGTCGTGCTCGCCGCCATCGTACTCGTAGGCTACGGGATCATCGGGACGCTGACGCGCCAGATCAAGCGAGAAGACTGGCAGTTTGTCTGGCGCTGGCTGCGCCTGAAAACCCTCTAGCCTCCGGCGGTGCGCGCGCGGGCTTCCGACGACCCTGGAAGCGGTCGCGCGAGCAGGTCGTCAATCATGCGCAGGGTCAGGCCCCAGATCACTTTGCCCTCGTACCTGTAGCAGGCAAACCGCATGGGCAGCCTCGAGCGCTCGTAGACCATGGAGTCACGGTTGGTGCGGTCGCGCAGAAATGCGATCGGGACCCAGAGGGTGCTCGCCACCTCGCGGTTGCCCTCGAGCGCCGGACGTGGTCCGGACAGGCGGTATAGATGGGGCTCGATCACCAGCGGGCTCGCGTTCCCGTGGGACACGGACAGCACCCTGGGCTGCGCGCGAACGTAGCGTCCCTCGGCGAGATCCAGGGCCACCTCCTCGCGCGTCTCGCGCTGGGCCGTCGCCCGCAGCGTCGCGTCGGAGGGCTCCCGCATACCGCCGGGAAACGCCATGTGGCCCGACCACCGATCGCCGCGGCGGGTCGCGCGCTCAATCAGCAGCAGCGATTCGTCGTGGACAACGATGGCGACGGCGGCCCTGCGCCCGGGCATATACCGCAAGAGAGATCTCACGCCCGCTGTAATCGTCGGCGTGTGGTTTGCATTCCCAACCGTTTACCGCGGCTCCCGTGTCTCTGACCGAATGCCGAAGTACAATTCAGACGTGCAACCGACGATACAACTTGGTCCCTTTGACCTCCAGGGTCCCATCAACCGGGGCGCGATGGGGGAGGTCTGGCGGGGACGACACCGGCGCCAGGACGTCCCGGTGGCGGTCAAGGTCATGACGCGAGACCAGGCCCGCAACCCGGACTTTGTCGCAGCGCTGCGCCAGGAGGTCCGCGCCGCGGCCTCCCTCAGTCACGAGGGCATCGTCATGGTGCTCGACTACGGCGAGGTCGACGAGGGGCTCCCCTTCCCCGCGGGCAGCCCCTACGTCGTCATGGAGCTGTGTTCGGGCGGCACGCTGGTGGACCTGCCGCTGCCGCTGCCGTGGGGCGAGGTCCGGCACATTCTCCTGCGGCTCCTCGACGCACTCGCGCACGCGCACGCACGCGGGGTAGTGCACCGCGACATCAAGCCGGCCAACGTTCTGCTGGCCACCATGGACGACCTGCGCCCAGGCCTGAAGCTTACGGACTTTGGCATCGCCCACCTGGCCCACGAGCGCGAGCGCGAGGGCACCGCGGAGGACGGGCGCGGCACCCCCATCTACGCGGCGCCGGAGCAGCTGCTCGGACACTTCCGCGACTACGGTCCCTGGACCGATCTGTACGCGGTGGGCTGCATGGCGTGGCAGATGCTCACGCGGCGACCGCCGTTTGTGGGCAGCAGCTACGGCGAGCTCGTGCAGGCGCACAGCGCAGCGCAATTGCCACGGTTCGAGCCGGTGTATGAGGTGCCCGACGGCGTCGAGAGCTGGCTGCGGCGCGCCTTGAGCAAGGCGCCGCTGGCACGGTTCCGTCGCGCCGCCGAGGCCGCCTGGATGCTCAGCAGTCTGGCGGGTGAGGTGGAGGTGGAGACGCCGGAGCTGCTGCGCAAGGCCCGCATCGTGTCGGGACACTCCCCGTACACCGCCTTGGCCCCGTCCACCACGGTGCAGCTCGACGCTGCAGCGACGCAGGTCGACGCCATGCCCCGAGGGATCCAAACCCCTGAGGACCGCATCTTCATCGACCGCGCGCGGCCCCCGTTTCCCGACAACTGGCACACGCAGCGTCCCCCCGCCCCTCCCCTGCGCCTCGTCGGGGCAGGGCTGGAGCTGCACGGCCTGCGGCAGATTCCGTTTGTGGACCGGGAGGAGACCCGCGACATCCTCTGGTCCATGTTCGGCGAGATCCACCGGACAGCCGGCGTGCGCGCCGTGGTGCTGCGCGGCGCCGCAGGGGTTGGAAAAACCCGGCTGGCCACCTGGCTTCAGGAGCGCGCACACGAGCTCGGGCTCGCCGCGACCATGCGCGCCACGCACACCTCGCTGGGCGCGCTGGGCGACGGGTTGGGTCCGATGGTCGCCCGGCACGCGGGGCTGATGGGCCTGGACGGGGAAGCGCTGGACGCCCGCTGCGCCCGGCTTGCGGCCATGTTCGGCATGGAGCAGGAGCTTGTCTGGCGCGGGCTGGCCGACATCGCGTCCCCTGGACAGCGCGACGGAGGTCCCGACGCGAGTTGGCGACTGGCCGCGCTGCACCTCTACGTGATGTGGATCGGCATGGCGCGCCCGACCATCGTCGTGCTGGACGACGTGCAATGGGGCCATGAGGCCATCGAATTCGCGCGGCATGTGCTGACCGAGCGCACGGAGATCACTGGCGGTGACACACGATCGCTGTTCGTACTCGTCGTGCAGGAGGAAGGGCTCCGTGGACGCGACGACGAGCGGGACGCCCTGGACGCGCTGCTCGCACACCCCTTCGCATCAGAGATCGAGGTGCCCCCGCTGCCTCCAGACGCGCAGCGCGAGCTGTGTTGGCGCGGCTTGCAGCTCACGCCGGGGCTGGCCACACGCGTCGCCAGGCGCAGCGGGGGCAGCCCATACTTCGCCATTCAATTGGTGGACGACTGGATCCAACGCGGGCTGCTGACGTCCGGCGAGGAAGGATTTGGACTCTCCACAGAGACCGTCGGAGACGACGTGGAGACCGTCCAGCACCTCTGGGATCGCCAGGTGGAGCGGGTGGTCGCCCGCGGCGGTGGCCCGGCGATCAAACCCGCGCTCGAGGCAGCCGCGCTGCTCGGCCTGCACGTCCATCTCGAGGAGTGGCGCGAGGTCTGTCAGCGCATTGGGGTCGCCCTGTCCCCGAGTCTGCTGCACGTGATGTTCGCCACCCGGCTGGCCCTGCCCACGGACGACGGTCTGCGGTTCTCCCACGCCATGCTGCGCGACGTGCTCGTCGCGTCCTGCACGCGCCGTCCCGTGTACGAGCGCGCCATCGTCAGCATGCTGCTGGCACGGTACCCATTCCCCAGCGACGAGCTCCTGGAGCGGATCGCCCGTCATGAACTCTATGCGGTCGACCTCCCTGGCTGATCGCTCCACCCGGACTGGAAGGGTGTTGACAAACCCTCCCGCGGCACGACCTGCGCACCGTCTACAACGGGACGCGCCATCTCCACACAACCACTGGGTCTAATCTAGTCCCGGAAGAAGCGAAGATTTCGTTGCGAGGGCGTGGAGACGCCGACGAT
>CALBXO010000757.1 GCA_937890335.1 uncultured Pseudomonadota bacterium
TCGTTGCGAGGGCGGTGTATCCGCGTCCGCAGCAGGAATCTTCGCTTCTTTCGGGACTGGTTTCGCCCGCCCGCGCCCGCTCGGGTCAGATGGTGTCGTTCCAGACATGGACCAGCGCGGCGGCGGCGAAGCATTTCTCCGGTGGCACATCCGGCGCGGAGACAAGGAAGCTCTGGTGGGGGAAGGGTGACTGCTGGCAACCGGCGATGACGAAGATCGTGTCCTCGCCTCGGCGCAGCGTCCAGCAGACATCAAAGGCGTAGCCGTCGCGGGGGTTGCCCTGGTCGTTGGAGAGCGCGGTGCCGGTCAGCGCCCACTCTCCGGCCCGCCAGTGGCCTTCGATCGTGTCGATGGGCGACCGCCCGAGGCTCTTGTTTTCGAGCGCCACGACCTCCCAGGCAATGGCCTGGTCAAATGCGCCACGAACCCAGACAGTGACGAGGTCGAGCCAATCGTCGAGCGCTCGCATCCGGGCCGCGAGAATCCGCCAGGTCGTGGGCCATGCCGTCTCGCCGCGTCGTCGTTCCAACGCGTGTCTGGGGGCCGTGGCTACCCCCTCGGGTATGCCAGTGACGGACACCGCCGGGTCTGCGAGCGCCGCCTCGAGCAGGTCTGCGTAGCGGTGCCAGTCGCCCTCGGCATCCAGCTCGGACTGCGCGGCCTCGAATCCCATTGCCCATTGCGGGACCTCGGGTTGCGGACGGACCGCTGGGAGTACCTGGCCACGGGGCCCGATCTCGAGGTTGTCCAGCTCGATGCCGTCCAGAATCAGCCGGCGGTCCTCGACCAACACCGTCCCCTCCACGGTCCCGCCGCGCAAGATGAGCTCGTAGCCGCGCTTGTACTCGACCGCGGTCGCGCCGGTGATGTTGCAGTCGTCGAGGGTGAGGCGGATGCCGTAGTTGAATGCCGAGACGCCGATCTCGCGACCTCGCACGCCGCACCGGGTGGCTGTCCCCACGCAGCTGGGTCCGAGCGACAGCGACACCAACCCCTCGAGGTTGCATCCGAGCAGCTGCACCTGGCCGTCTACGCTTAGCGCAGCAAACCCCACGGGCGCCTGGATCAGGCAGCGTGTCATCGACGTGCGGGCCGTCTGGCCTTGGACGCGGACGCCCCAGTGGGCGCCGCCGAGGACATGGGTCGAGTCGGCTTCCAGGAGCGTCGCCGCCACGGCGGTCTCCTGGACGTGGTCGACCTGACATCGGGTCAGGCTGACCGCCGTCGTCTCGTCCGCTTCAAGGCCCGTTCGCGTGGTGTCGTCGCCGCTGATTTTGACCTCGGTCAGCACAAGTTGCGAGGCGCGCGCGGTCACTACGATGGGGCCGCCGCGCACCGCGCACTGCGTCGCCGTCAGCGTGGACTGCTCCAGCGCGATCCCGACCGCGGTGGGGGTTGTGTCGATCTCACACCGCCCGAGGGTGAGCGTGGCGTCCCGGAGTTCAATTCCGCCGTCACCGAACAGGTGGCAGCGCTCCAGCTCCGCGTCGCAGCCGTCAACGCGCAGCGCGGAAAACCGGGACGTGCGGAACGTGGAGCCGTCCGCGCGCAGGGTGCCCGGCGCCCGGATGGCCAACGAGGTGCTCGTGCCGTCAAAGCTGGTGTCCAGGCAGACCACCGTGCCTTCCGTCCACGCGAATCCGGTCGTCTCGACCCGGCTCGCCGACAGCTTGACCGCGCAGCCCGCTTCGAAGCGCAATTCGACACCGTTCGGGGACGCGGGACCGAGGCTGCAGCCCTCGACTGTCGCCGTCGCCGCCGACACCCGCAGCGTCGTCTGCCCGCCGCGAACCATGCAGGCGTCGAGGCGCGCCGTGGCGCCGTCGGTGACGGAGATCGCCACCTGCCCGTCTCCATGTACACTGGACCGCTCCAGGGTCAGAGCCGAGGACTCGCCATGCACCCAGACATTGGCCTCGCTGGCGGCGCCGAGGTCCATGTCCGCGAGCACCACGGCGCTCCCGTCGCGCACCTCCAGGTTGATGCCGCACCCTTCGATTCTGCACCCGGCCGCGGTGATTGCGGTGCATCCGGACAGGACGAGGCCCGCCGCGCAGCCGGTCACCTCCACGCCGGACAGCGCGAGCTGCGCCCCGGCCGCAGCGGCCAGCGCGGTGCCTGAACAATCCCGTAGAACGCACGCATCAAGCGCGAGGGTACCATGTACGTCCAGCCCGACTCCGGCGGTGGCAAACGTGGTGTTCGTCGCTGTGAGTGCCCCGTGGACCGTGGCCCATCCTCCGCCGATATGGCATCGATCCAGCGCCACGCTGGCCCCGCGGTCCACCTCCAACGCGGCGGTGCCCTCCGGGGCCTGGAGCGTCATGTTCCTGAACGTGACCCCCTCGGCGCGGACGCTCACCCGACCGCGCAACCCACCGCCGGGGCCGCCCACCAGGGTGATGGGGCGATCGAGCACCAGATGGTCCGCGCGCAGCATTCCGTCGATGTGCACCACGGCGCCCGGCATGGCCACGGCGAGTGTCTGGAGGAACTCTGCGCTCATGGCGGGACTATGCCACCGAATCCTGGATTGCGGAATGCGGGTCCGGGGGTCACGCCGGGTCCCCAGCGTCAAAGGCCGCGAGCGCCGGGATGGCCTGGCGCGCGAGCTCGAAGTAGGCGGCGTCGCGCTCAATGCCGATGGCGTCGTACCCAACCGCCTCCGCGGCCGCGATCGTGGAGCCGCCCCCCATGAACGGGTCCAGCACGACGCCCCGCCCAAGCGGGAGCGAGGCGCGCACGAGCTGTCGCATCAGCTTCTGGGGCTTGAGGGACGGGTGGTCCGACAGGGCGCGCTCGCGCTTGTGGGTCGGCGCGCTGCGTATCACATCTGTGAAGGGGCGCGCCTCCGACTCCCGGCGCAGACCGCCCGTGCCCCAGGTCCGGAGGTTGTCCTGGACGCGGCCCTCCAGCGGCTTGCGGAACAAGCCCCAAGGTTCCCAGGCCGCCCGCGGCATCACGGACACGTCGG
>CALBXO010000758.1 GCA_937890335.1 uncultured Pseudomonadota bacterium
GCGTTCCGAGCCGCGCCCCGACGAGCTCATCAAGATCGCGGACGACCGCCTGTTGGAGGCCAAACGCGGCGGCCGCAACTGCGTCGTCTCCAGTTAGCCTTTGCGACGCGTCTACCTCGACCACAACGCCAGCTCCCCACTGCGCCCGCAGGCGCGGGACGCCATGCGTGCATGGCTCGATGAGCCCTCCGTCTGGGCCGCCAACCCGAGCAGCATTCACGCCGAGGGTCAGCGAGCGCGCGCGGCGGTGGAGACCGCGCGCCGGCAGGTCGCCGAGTGCGTGGGCGGCAACCTCGCCGACATCGTGTTCACCTCGGGCGCCACGGAGGCCAACAACCTCGCGCTGCGCTCACTGCCGCACCCCATCGCGACCACGGCCGTCGAGCATCCCTCTGTGCTCTCGGCGGCGGTGCCATTGCTGACGCTACCGGTCGATGCGCATGGGCGACTCCCCGCGCCGGACGCATTTGTAGCGGACGCCGTCGCCCGCGGCGCAAAGTCCATCAGCGTGATGCTGGCCAACAACGAGACAGGGAACCTTCACCCGGTGGCAGAGATCGCCGCAGCGGCCCGCGCCGCCGGCCTGCGCGTACACTGCGATGCCACGCAGGCGGTGGGTCGCGTGCCGGTCCATGCGCTGGACCTGGGCGTGGATCTCCTGTCCTTCTCGTCCCATAAGATGGGCGGCCCCAAGGGCATCGGCGCGCTCTGGGTGGACCCGGACACCGTCCTGGACGTCCTGATCCGGGGCGGACACCAGGAGCGCGGACGGCGCGGCGGGACCGAGAACGTCCTCGGCGCCGTGGGATTTGGTGCCGCCGCGGCCGCCCTCGCCGACGACGACCTCCCGCGCATCGCGGCGCTCCGCGACAAACTATGGGCAGGCATCGCCTTGATCGATGCGCGCGCGCGCGTGAACGGCGACCCGGACGCGCGGCTCCCCAACACCCTCAACGTCCGATTTCCCGACGTGGACGGCGAGGGCCTGCTGATGAACCTGGACCTCGAGGGCATCGCGGCGTCGGCGGGGTCGGCGTGCAGCGCGGGCTCGCTCGAGCCCTCGCACGTCATTCTGGCCATGGGTGTGCCCGAGCGCGAGGCCCGCGGCTCCGTGCGTTTCAGCCTCGGGCGGGACACGACCGACGACGACATTGACTACGCGCTGGAGCGCCTCAAAATGATCCTTGCGCGCCTGCGTGCACCCGGATGGGGCGCGCCCCCTTGACGGACCGCGTCCGAGTTGCGATGTCTGCCTCCGTGAACGAACCCCTCCAGACCGTCCCTCGCGGACGAGGTGTCATTGCCATGAGCGGCGGTGTCGACAGCAGTGTCGCCGCGGCCCTTCTGCGCAAGGAAGGCCACGAAGTGGTCGCCATCTCGATGCGCTTGTACGAGACCGCGCCCCGCTCCGACCGCTCTTGCTGCTCGCCGGACGACATGTTCGACGCTCGCAGCGTGGCGACCCGGCTCGGAATCCCATTCTACGTCGCCAACTACGTGGACGCCTTCCGCGAACGCGTGATCGACTACTTTGTGGAGGAGTACCGCCGCGGGCGCACGCCCAACCCGTGCGTGGCCTGCAACAACCACCTCAAGTTCGACGTCCTTTTGGGCCGCACCAAGGCACTCGGAGGCGACTGGCTTGCCACCGGCCACTACGCCCGGATCGAGCACGACGGCGAACGCTGGAAGCTGCTCAAGGCGCGCGATCTGACCAAGGATCAGAGCTACTTCCTCTGCGGCTTGCCGCGGGAGCTGCTCGGACGCATCCGGTTCCCGCTGGGCGACATGGCCAAGACCGAAGTGCGCGCCCTGGCCGACGAGGCGGGACTGCCCACGGCGTTCAAGCCCGAGTCCCAGGAGATCTGCTTCGTGGCCGGTACCAGCTACCGTGACTTCGTGAAGGAGAAGCTCGCCCAGGAGGACGTGCGCCCCGGCAACATCGAGCTCGAAGACGGGACCGTCCTCGGGCAGCACGGCGGAATCCACGAGTTCACCATCGGCCAGCGCCGCGGCCTGGGGATCGCCTGGCCCGAGCCGCTCTTCGTGAAGCGGGTCGTGCCGGAGACCGGGACCGTCGTGGTGGGGACCAAGGCCGAGCTGTCCTCCACGGGCCTCATCGCCGGGACCTGCAATTGGCTGCGGTGGGACACACCCCCTGGGCCGTTCGACGCGGAAGTGAAGATCAGGTACCGGGCGGACCCGGTCCCCTGCCACGTCTCCCCGCGCGACGATGGCGCCGTGGAGGTCACCTTCCGCGATCCGCAGAAAGCCGTCGCGCCCGGCCAGTACGCCGTCTTTTACGACGGTGACGAGGTCGTGGGCGGGTCTGTCATCGAGATGGCAATTTCGGGAGCGCCCGAGTGAGCCTGGAGCAGCTCGAGACCGCCCTGGGCCACACCTTTGCGGATCGAGACCTGCTGGAGCGCGCAATGACCCACGCGTCCTGGGCCAACGAATACGGCGGCGAGCGCGACAACCAACGCATGGAGTACCTGGGTGACTCGGTCCTGAACCTCGCCATCTCCACCGAGCTCTTCGCCCGCTACTCCGACTGGCCGGAGGGCAAACTGAGCCGGCTGCGCAGCCAGCTGGTCTGCGAGGCCACGCTGGCCCGCATGGCCGTGGGCCTCGAGCTCGGCAAACACCTCAAGCTCGGACGCGGGGAAGACACCAGCGGCGGGCGCGAGAAACCGAGCTTGCTCGCCGACGCCTACGAAGCGGTGCTCGCCGCGCTCTATCTGGACGGCGGATTTCCGGTGGCGCAGCGTTTTGTCCTCGACGCATTTGCCGACGAGATCGAAGCGGAGTCCGCCCGTCAGAACAAGGCCGACTTCAAGACGCGCCTCCAGGAACTGGTGCAAGCGACCTCCGATCTGCGGCCTCGCTACTCCATTGTCGGCACCGAGGGACCTCCCCACGCCCGAGAATTCACGGCGGAAGTGAAGGTGGGCGAGGAGGTACTCGGCACGGGCCTTGGCATGTCCAAGAAAGCCGCGCAGCAGGAAGCGGCGCGGGGCGCGCTCGACACGCTCGCTGCGAGATTGACGTAGCCCCTCTTGGTGAGTAGGTTCCTTTACGAACGTCGCGTCCGGGGTCTGAGACCCAAGCGACCCCCGACCCTGTCGGGCACAACGACCTGCGGTGAGGTACCGCCATGGAGTATTTCGCGTTCGGACTCGGCTCGATGGGCCCCCTGGAGTGGGGCATCATCCTCGTAATCGTCCTCGTCATCTTCGGCGCCGGCAAACTGCCCGGCCTCGGCAAGTCGCTCGGTTCCGGCATCCGGAACTTCAACAAGAGCGTCAAGGGAGACGAAGAGGACGAGAAGACCAAGGAGCTCGACAGCGGCAACGACGAGAAGGTCGAGCGCTCCGTTCGTACGGGCGAAACCGTCGCCAAATAGCCCACGCATCGCGCCCCGACATCGCCGTCATAGACGGCCTCGTGACACGCAGCACAGCGCGAATCCGCGCTGTGCCCGCGCCGGCTCACGTGCATCCCATCCGAATACGCTATCTGCGCCCTTCCCTCCGCCCGGGCTTGTACCGGTGCACGTGGCTCCTATGATGTGACCGCTGCCGAGAATACAGGGGCCGAGCCAGCTCCAGCGTCGAATTCGGAGACGCTTTTGGCACGGCTCGTGCTTTTGAACCGGCGGTCGAACACGAGTTGCGGCACGCATACGCCACTGCGCGGGCAGGGGATGGCGCGCGGCCCCAGGAGTTCTCATGAGTCCAATTCTTCGTACAGGCTGCCTCCTGCTGCTCGCGGGGGTCGCCTCCGCTTGCTCCGGGGCGGCGTTGGAATCGACCGACGGGGCAGCCGCCAAGTCGCCCGGCGCGGAGGGGGGTGACGGGCAGGCGAGCAACAACGGCTTCAACCCCGCCGACAACGGCGGCAACAACGGCAACAACGGCAACAACGGCGAGTACATCCCTGAGGTGGAGGAGCGCTTCGACTTCCAGGCGCCGCGGTCGAGTCAGAATTTCATCTTCGTGGCCAATTCCACCCTCGACACCGTCTCCAAGATCAACGCGAGCACCTTGGAGATCGTCAGCATCGAGTCGGGCGATCGTCCCACTCTCATCGACACCAACCGGACCGAAAATCTCGCGGTCGTCCTCAACGAGGGCAGCGACGAGCTCACCATCATCCGCGCTGGCGACGGCGACGACGACTACGTCCACAACCTCCGTGTCCCCGCGGGCATGAACCAATTGGCCCTCTCCCCTCGCGGCGACTACGCCCTGGTCTGGTTTGACTTTGATCGCGCTGAAAACGACGACGAGTTCGATTTCGAGGACGCGGCGCCACCGTTTCAGGACGTCGCGGTCGTGGATCTGACCGAGGGCGCCGAGCGTTCCGTGAACCTGACGGTCGGCTTCCAGGTGCTGGAAGTCGAGTTCGACGACGCGGGCCTGACCGCCTTTGTCATCACCCGCACAGGCGTCAGCGTTGTCGTCCTGGACGAGGTGGATCAGGACGGCGCGGTGCCGCCCGTACCCGTGACAGACGTGGACGCTGCCGACGAGACCGACCGGGAAGTCGAGATCACGTCGGACGGTCTGTTCGCCTTTGTACGGTCCGCTGGGCTTGAGGGCATCAATGTGGTCGACCTGAGCGATGGCCAGGTCAGCCTCGTCGCGCTCGGTGGCATCCCGACGGACCTCGACATTGTGCCCGGAACCCACCGCGCGCTGGCCGTGGTCCGAGGCACCAGCGAGATCGTCCTGCTGGATCTACCGGAGGCGCTCAACGATCCCGAGGCCATCACCATCATCTCGCTCGGCGACGAGCCGGCAGGGTTGGCGGAGCTGACCCCGGACGCGAAAAAGGCCCTGGTCTTCACATCGGCCGAGGAGCGCAAGGCCATCACGGTCGTGAACCTCGAGGACAGCACCTTCGTCACCCACCCCCTTCGCAAGGGCGTGCGCGGCGCGGTGATCGCGCCGGACGGCCAAAAGGCGGTCATCTTCCACACGAAGATGGACGGCGACCCCGTCGCCGGCGAGCCTGAGGATGACTTCATCGCCAAGAGCCATGCCTACTCGCTGTTTGAGCTCGGCAGCGGCTACTCCAAGATCGAGACTGTGGACGCGGAGCCCGGCGAGTTCGCCTTTGGCGACGCTGGAGACCGGTTCTACGTACTTCTCAGCGACGAAGAACGCGATGTGCGACAGGTGGAAATCGTCCACCTGGACTCGTTCCGGACGCAGACGATCCGATTGGGCTCGCAGCCCGAGCACGTGGGCACCATCCCCAACGAGGGGACGCCGAAGATCTACATCTCCCAAGAGCACGCTGTCGGGCGGATGACCTTCATCGACGAGACCAGCGGCCAGGTCCGTACGGTCACCGGCTTTGAACTCAACAGCCTGATCGAATGAGGGGCCACATGACAGCACGCAGTATCTTGTCGGGCGCGCTCATCGCCCTCCTCGCCGCCACTGGGTGCGGCGACGATGACAGCGGTGACTTCGCCAATTTTGGCGACGACAACTTTGGCAACAACGGAGCCAACAACGGGGCCAACAACGGCTTTGGCGGCGCCAACAACAACCCCAACAACAACCCCAACAACGGGGCCGAGCCTCAAAGCCAAAAAAAATAATGGTAAATGCAGCTATTGGCCTAGCTATTATTTTGGCTTCATATTCTTTGGCTAGATTTATACTCAACGTAGCT
>CALBXO010000759.1 GCA_937890335.1 uncultured Pseudomonadota bacterium
TTCGGCGGTGTTTGTCTCGCCGAGGCTCGGTCCGCCAATGCGCTACACGCTCCTACCGGGCCGTGACGCCGTCGAACATCAGGCGGACGCCTGCTGTGGCCCAGCGGCGGGCCTCGTCGTCGTCGGTCCGCAAGGCGCGGCGCGTGCCCTCGAAGATGAGGGCCACGAGGGCTTCTGACGTGGGCTGCACGTCGATGTTGGCGCGGAGAAACCCCTTGTCGATTCCGTTCTGGAGGAACAGCGCGGTGAACGCCGCGTAGGTCTCCAGGATGGTGGAGAGTCGCTCCACGTCGATGCTGACCAATTGCTCGTGGAAGAGCCGCACGGCCACGGGGTGTGAGCGGGACAATGCGAGCATGCCTCCGAGAATGCGCTCGGTTTGGGCGCGGTACTCGTCCACGGTGTTGGCCTGCGTGGGGTCCTCCGACATGGCGACCTCCGCGAGCTTGGAGAACACCCGCTCGGCGACGCTGATCGCGATGTCGTGCTTGTTCTTGAAGTAGCGGTAGAACGTGCCGTGGCCGATGCCGAGGTCTGCGGCGATGTCCGCGATGCCGGTGGCGTGGAAGCCGTTGCGGGCGAAGGCGCGCTCGGCGGCCTCCAGAATCTCTTCGCGCCGCAGCGCGGCCCGTTCTTGTGCGCGCGTCCCCATCAGCTCCCCACAGCCTCTCGCGGATCCAGAAACGCCGACTCGTAGTCGCGCCGTGTCTCCGCGTCGGACTGGGTCAGGACCCGGTCCATCCGGAGGCGGCGGCGCGCCCATCGCATGACCCGCTCGGGCGCCACGGCGTTGAGGGCAGACAGTAGGCCAAGCGCGCGCGGGACGGCAACCTCGCCCTCGCGCGTTGCGACGCTCCGGACGATCTCTGCCGCGACGTCGTCGGGCTCGATGGCCATAGTGCCCGTCAGCGGGATGCCCGCGCTCAGGCGTGTGCGCACGGGGCCCGGCATGATCGTCGTCAGCGTGACGCCGGTGCCCTGCAGCTCTTCCCGCACGGCCGCCGAGAGCCCCACGACGGCGTGTTTGCTCGCCACATATGTCGCCAACCCTGGCACGTGGGTCTTGCCGGCGAGGCTGGCCACATTGATCAAGTGGCCGCGCCGGCGCGCGACCATCCTGGGACCGACGATGCGCATGCCCAGCGAGACGCCCCAGACGTTGACGCCCATGGTCGCGGCGTGCACGTCATCCTCTTCGTCGAGGAACGACCCGGTGGGCATGACGCCAGCGTTGCTGACGAAGATGTCGATGGGCCCGATCTTCTCCTCCACGAGGTCCACGAACCGCTCGAACGAGCTCCGGTCGGTGACGTCGAGGCCGAACGCCGCGGTCCCACCGCCGAGCTCGTCGGCGGCACGCTGCGCCGCCTTTCGGTCCAGATCGCCAATGCACACCGTGGCCCCGGCGCGGACAAAGTGCTCCGCCGCCGCCCGGCCGATGCCGTGCGCTCCGCCGGTGATCGCGACGACTGCGCCCTCGAGACTGATCGGACCTGGCGCGCGGGTCCGCGCGGTCGGATCCGTCGCTGACCGCCCACCCACGACGCGCAGCGGCGGGCGCTCGGCGACGACGGTGTACTTGTCCGCGTCAAAGCGCCGCAATCGGCGCCGGAGGTCGATGGTGGTCCACGGGTAGATTGAGCTGTTCACGCCGTTGGCGTCGAGGTACCAGCTGGCGCAGCCGCCGGCGTTCCACACGGTGCCAGCCAGCGCCTCCTGCACCTTCGCGTTGTAGCGCGCCTGGACGGCGGCCCGGATCTCGACGCTCGCCAGGCGGTCGCGGCGCATCTGCACCAACGCATCGGCGATGTAGCCGGCTTGCGCCTCGATGAGAACCATCGCCGAGGTGTGGCCGTTGCCTAGGTTGGGCCCGACCATGAAGAACAGGTTAGGGAACCCCGCGATCGTGGTGCCGAGGTAGGCCTGAGGCGTCCCATTCCACGTTGCGTCGAGGCCGACGCCACCGCGCCCGAACACCGTCTTTGCCGCCGGCGGATCCGTGGCGTGGAAGCCCGTGGCGAAGATGATTACATCCGCCTCCACCTCGACGCCGTCCACCCCGATGACGCCAGTGGGCGTCACCTCGGCGACACCCTGGCTGAGCAGCGCGACATTGTCCTCCTGAATGGCCGGGTACCATGTGTTGGACAGGAGCAGCCGCTTGCAGCCCAGAGACCAGGAGGGCGTCAAACGCTCCCGCAGCTGTGGGTCCGGCACCTGGGCGCGCATATGCGCCCGCGCGGCCCAAGCCAGTTTGTCCATCACCGCGGGCCGACGCTGCGCGAGCTGCAGGCCCTCGAGGACGCCGTAGATGGTCGCGCGGTAGCCGCGCCGGAATCCCGGCAGGTACTTGAACGCGGCCTTCTCCACCGGCGGGATCGCGTGGTCGGGTTTGGGCAAGACCCAGGCAGCCGTGCGCTGGAAGACCGTCAGCGCGGCGACCTTCGGCTGGATCTCGGGCACAAACTGGATGGCGGAGGAGCCCGTTCCCACCACGACGACCTTTTTGTCACGGAGATCGATGTCGTGGCGCCATGTCGCCGAATGGAAATGCTCGCCGTTGAAGGAGTCCAGCCCCGGCAGCTCCGGCATGCGCGGGATGTGCAGCGGCCCAAACCCTGCCACGAGACTCTGCGCCTGGAGCTCGCCGCGGTTTGTCTTCACGTCCCAGCGCTGCGCGCTGTCGTTCCACCGTGCCTCTTGCACCTCGGTCTCGAGCCGGACGAATGGCATCACGCCGTGGTCCCGCGCGACCTGGAGCTGGTAGGCCTGGATCTCCGGCTGCTCGGCGAACACCCGGCTCCAGTCGTTCTTGGGGGCGAAGGTGTACGAGTAGAGCTGGGAGGGGACATCGCACGCGCAACCTGGGTAGGTGTTGTCGCGCCAGGTTCCGCCCAACTGCGCGCCCTTCTCCAGGAGAACGAAGTCGCGGATGCCCTCTTTGAGGAGGCGGATCGCCACCCCAATGCCGGAGAATCCCCCACCAACGATCACGACCCGATGCTCGCTCACTTCCATCCTTCGGCCCTCCCTCAAGAAACGGAATGATGTGTCATTCCAAGAATGACATGTCATTCCGCTTTGTCAACGGGCGACGCGGAGACGACGCACCGGTCCGTGCGTGCGAACCTGTCGCAGGAGCCGGCAGCTTGCCGGTCACGTGGCACGCACGGACCGTACGGCTACATCCCGGATGGGTCGTGGGAACGGGCGGGGTCGCAGGAGGGAGAGCTACTGGTTGATGGTGTCCAGCACGATGTCGGCGGACTGGCCAGCGCTGACGGCCGTTTTGGCGGCGCCGCTGAGGTCGCCGGGCTGCTTGGACATGGCGTTGCCGTCCTGGTCCCAGCGCGCGCTGATGTCGTAGGGGCCTTTGAAGGGGCCGCCCATCATGACGTCCTCCGGGCCGATGGAGTAGGTCAGACCCTGGGCGCCGGGTGTGAGCTTGGCGGCGGCCACCGGCGGCCCCACGGCGACGCCGGGGTTGCGCGCGATGACAAAGATTGTGCCGTCGGCGGGGGCTTTGACGCCGTCGCCGAGGACGATCTTGCCTGTGATCTTGGTCGGGTCGGCGCCGGGGGTCGGCGTTCCCTCGGCCGGCGCGCTGGCGGCACCGTCGGCGGGCTCGGCGGGTGCGCTGTCCGCGCCCTCTTCGGGCTCTGTGCCGTCGACCAGCAGCCCATCGGCTGCGGCGATGGCGCCGGGGGCCGTGCCGTCGATCAGCCCCGGATGAAGTTCCGCCTTCTCCAGCTTCTGGTTGAGCACGATGGCCGCGTTGGTGTCGCCGGGTTTGAACGGCCCGGCGGCGCCTGTGAGGTCACCGATCTGCTTGGTCAGCGGGTCCCCGTCCTGGTCCCAGCGGACTGACAGCACGACGGGCTGGTCAAAGGCGCCGCCGGTCATGAGGTTGTCGGGGCCAATCACAAAGTTTGTGGTGCCAGGCCCCGGGTTGACCTTGTCCACGGCCAGCGGCGAGCGCTGGTCTGGGGTCGCGGCGGGGCGCGCCATCACGTAGAGGGCACCGGAGGCGGGAGGTGTGATGCCCGGCGCAAGCGAGATCGTGCCGGAGATGTCCAGGCCGCTCGGGACGCGGTCGATCTCGGCGATGCCCTTCTGCACGGGCTCGCCGCTGGCTGCGATGTTGGGGGAGACGGGCTTGCTCGTGCCCGAGTCGCCGGATTTCCAGAGGAAGAAACCCACGGCCGCAAGCCCAAGGATGCCGACGACGGCGAGGACGATGCGGCTACGGCCGGAGTTGTCTTCGGCGAACGCTGCGGGCGCCGCCGTACGGCGTGGAGCGCGCGCGGGTGCCGGTTTGGCCGCCGGTGTGGCCGTGGCCGGTGTGGCCGTGGCCGCCGCGGCCTCCGCCTTTCCGGCCGCGGTCTTGGCACCGCACTCTTTGCAGAACTTGGCGTCGTCGTTGAGTTGGGTACCGCATTTTGAACAGAACATCGTCACCTCCGGAGTCCGCGAACGCCCATCCTGGTACTGCGAGGGTCCGCGCGCGCACACCATGCACGATCTTTTGCACGATGTCGCGCCTGCGTATCACTGGACCGCGCCACTCGCAACGCTCGGCGCGCCGGTCTCATTTCGACCCGAGGCCGCGACTCAGCGATCGCGCCGTCTGGGTCGTTGCTCATAGATCTCGTCGCGCCACGCGAGGAGGTCCTCGAACTCCGCGGCGAGCTCCGGCAGGGACCACGCGCGGCGGCTGGCGGGGCCCAGAGAGAACTGCTTGCCCTCGGGCGGCCGGAGCATCTGAAGCGACGTGGCCATGGCGATGTCCGCGTAGCTGAAGCTGCCGAGCACGGTACCGTTGGCCGCCAGGGCCTCGCGCAGGGCGACCGCGTGCCGCCGCATCTCCGCGATGCGCAGGTCTGCGCTGCCTTCGATCGCGTATTTGCGCAGAATGTAGCGGGCCCCCATGCGCCCAATCGCGATGCATCCGGGCAGCTTGCGAAGGGGGACCGGGATGGACTCCAGGATGGCCTGCGGGTCGCGCTCCACGGCGGCGGTGACGAGGACTCTTCCTGCGGCGAGCATGGCCTCGGCGCGGTCGTTCCACGGCGCGATCTGCGCTGATCGGTCTCCGATGAGTGGCGTGTTGCCCCCCTGTTCATCGGCCCATTGCGCGATGGCAAAGGAGTCCATCAGCACAAGCGAGCCGGCGATCAGCGCCGGGACGGTGGCCGTGCCGCGCCAGCGGCCCGTCTTCATCCGCAGCCAGGGTTCCCCGAGCATGGGGGTGTACTGCGTGTAGTCGTAGTCGATGCCGTAGTGGTCCAATGCCCACTTGGCGCGGATCGACCAGGGCGAGTAGCTCAGCGCGATGAGGTGCGGTTTCACCCGCCCATCATGTGACGCTTCGGCCCCTGGAGCCAAGCCCAAAATGCCGCGGTCGTTGGCGTGGCATGTGATTGGGACCTAAGGTTCGCTTCCGATGCAGAGATGTGACGCAGTGCGATGGTGTGTGGGTGTGCTGGTCGTGGCCGTGCTCGCGTGCACTCCGTCTGTGACGTGGTCGCAGACCCCACTGGCGCCGGATCGGTCGCCGGCGGCGGACCTGCCGCGTGACCCGTCCTCCCGCGTGACCCCATTGGCGCTGACCATCAGCGGCGCCGTGTCCCTTGGGGGCTACGAGGCAGGCTTTCTCTACTACCTGTCCGAGTTTCTGAAGCGCAACCCAGCGGCGGCCGACCTCAAGGTCGTCACCGGCGCGTCGGCGGGCAGCCTCAACGGCTTCATCACGCTCCTGTCGCAATGCAGCGGGAAGACCGAGGGTCCCACCGAGAGTCTGTTCTGGAGCTCGTGGGGCGATGTGGGCTTTGACAGCCTGTTTGTCCCGCGCGACACGACGCCGGTCGGGGCGTTCAGCCGCGCGGCGTTTGCCAAGACGATCGCGCGGGTCCGTGCGCGGTGGAACGCCGGCCTGCCCAAGTCGTGCGACGTGCTCTTTGGGGCGACGACGACCCGCTTGATACCCCACCCCATCTCCGTGCGCGGCGACCTCCTGGTGCTTCCGCGCAGCCGCGAGAAGTTCGTCGTGCGCATTCGGGGGCAGGGTCCCGGCAAGCCCCCGCGCGTCACAAATTATGTGGTGCCGCAGCAGGGGCTGGACCAGGCCATTCTGCCGTTGGACGATCCCGCGCACGACCCGTTTGATTCGCTGGAAGCGGTCATCAAGGCGTCCACAGCCTTCCCCATCGCCTTTGCGCCGCAGGCGGTCACACACTGCATGGTTTCTCCCGCCGCTGACGGTGTGGAACACATTCCTCGCTGCTCGCTGGCCACCGCGCGCACCGATCTGTTCATCGACGGAGCGGTCTTTGACAACCAGCCTCTGGGGGTGGCTGCGCAGATGGTGAACCGCGGTCTGGAGCCCGTGGTGGGCCGCTGGCGTTGGCGGCCGTCGCCGGACCTGCGGCGCGCGGAGCTCGTGCCCGAGGTGCTGTTTGTCTCGCTGGATCCCGGCGTGCGTGCCTGGCCGGTGCTGCGACCGGTGCAAGACGGGCTGCCGACCGACTCGGTCTTCGCCATGAGCGCCCACCTGTTTGGGGCGTTTGTGAGCTCCGCCCGGTCCGAAGAGCTGCAGGATCTATTGGCGGAGTACCCGTCGCTGCGGGACCGCCTGCTCATGGGACAGAACCACCTTCCCCACGCCAGCGGGCTGCTCGGCGCGTTCTTCGGGTTCTTTGAGCGAGGGTTCCGCCAGTTCGATTTCTACGTCGGCATGGTGGACGCACGTTTTCTGGTGGAGGAGCAGTTTCTGCAGGCCTCCAAACGTCGGGACATCGTGATGCCCGAGCCCGCGTGGGCGCAGGAGGCGAGTGAGGCGGACGACACCTGGCGCCCGTATTTCTGCTTGCGCGGCGTCCTGGAGGACGACGGCGCGCTGCTGGCCGCGTGCGCCGGAGCCAAGCGCGCCGACGTGCGCATCCTGGCCCAGACGTCGATGGACCGTCTGTACGACTACTGTCGTGGGCTGGCGTTGGAAGACCCCGTGCCCATGATCCACCACGGTCACTGCCGGCGGGCCGCCAATGGGTACGCGCCCCCGCGGTTGGTCGCGCTGCCCGCCTCCGATCCGGACGCCTGGCAGAGCAGGGACGGCGAGGCGCCGTACGAGCACATGCTGCGGCTGTTGGGTCTGTACCACTACCACTTCCGGGATCTGGGCTTGAGGCGGTCGGAGGCGGACCAGGCGGGTGCGCGCATCCATGGGCGTATCATTCGGCTCGGGGACCGGTTTGCGGAGGTGCACGAAGAGGGCGGGACCATCATCACGACGCTGGCGCGCCGCGGTGCCAACGCCATCGAGTACGTGCCGGCCCCTGAGCTCTTCTACGTCAGCCTGGGAACCAGTCCGGAGGTCGGCTGGAGCACCACCCGGCCCTGGAAGGAGAGCGCGAATTGGCTCCGCACCCACGCCGCCGCGACGTTTGAGGGCCTGCCCGCGCTTCAATCGTCCGTGGAGGGGGACGTGGGCCTGCTTGTGGCGGCTGGGTTGGAGTTTGAGCCGGTCTGGCTCAACTCCGGCTCGTTCCAGCTGCGACTCGGCGGCCGGGCCGGTGCGCTGTTGAGCCCGACGGACGCGGCGTTCTTTGGCACCTGCGCGGTGGAGAAGACCGGGGGCAGCGCCACGGTGTGTTCGCGGCTGGCGACGCAGACGTTCCTGAGCCTGTCGCTGCTGGACCGCGTCCGGATTCAGATGGCGGTGACCTGGCTGCCGCCGGTGCGCCCTGGGTCCAGCAGCTTCGTGTCGGTGGGGCCCAGTGTGGGCATCCAGTTCTACGACCCGTTCTTGGGCGACTGACGCCTCGCGGCGGTGACACGGCCGGATCGGGGGTGGTATGGTGCGCGCGCACGCGAGGAATTGCCAACCGAAAGGGGTGTCGCCAAATGATGCGAACAGTCGCCAAGACCGCAGCGCAGGGGGCCGCTTGCCTGCTCCTGCTTTCCATCTCGACCGTTGGATGGGCCGAGAATCACGAGGATGTGCCGGAGAAGCCTGCCGGTCCCAGCCCCAGCGAGCTTTTTCGCCGGTTTGAAGAGCTCAATGCTCGCATCGCGAAGCTCGAGAAAAAGCTTGGCGCCGCGCCGGATGCCGCTGCTGTGGACGCCGTCAAGGAGGACCTCGCGGGGGCCCGCAAAGACCTCGCCGAGCTGCGCAGCTGGGCCGAGGACGCCAACGAGCGTCTGGGCGCCGTGGAGGGCGCTCTGGCCGAGCCCGCCGAGGGCGAAGTCCAATTCGACCTGACCCTCTCCGGCTACCTGCGCACGTCCTACACCCAGATCGACGACAAAGAGGACCAGACCTCCTTTGTGGGACTCAACGACGGTTTCGGGCAGGCCAACGCACGCTTCATCGTGGACGGCGTCTACGACACGGCGAAGTTCCGCCTGAGCTTTGACGGCGCCGTGGACCGGCGCGACGCGGGCAACACGGCGTCGGGCGATGTGCAGACCGAGCTCAAAGACGCGTATTTCACCTGGGCGCCCAAGCGCTGGTTGCGGGTGCACACCGGCCAGTTCAAGCCCCCGTTCGACGCGGAGGAGGACCTGTCCACCCGCGAGCTGATGTTCGTGAGCCGCTCGGTGGCCAGCCGCGGCGTCAAGGGCGTGGAGGGGTTGAACCTCGACGGTCTCAGCGTGGACCGGCAGGTCGGCGTCATGATCGACAGCGACAAGATCCTCATGGATGGTCCCGGAATCGGCTTTGGGTACGCGCTGGCGGTGACCAATGGCAACGGCGCCAACAGGCCGCTCAACGACAACGACAGCCCGGCG
This sequence comes from uncultured Pseudomonadota bacterium, assembly GCA_937890335.1. Lineage (GTDB taxonomy): Bacteria > Myxococcota_A > Bradymonadia > Bradymonadales > CALBXO01. The sequence continues at coordinate 8,791 of CALBXO010000759.1, forward strand.
TTCTTCGGGCGCCTGGAGCTGCATTGGAAGGAGCATGTCACCGTCGGCTTTGCCGCGTACTACAACGAGCTGACCGCCGGGGCCGCCCCGGACCTGATCGACGAGCAGGAGCTCGGCCTCACCGCCGACCTGAGCATCGACTTCCACGGCGTCTTCGCCGGGGTGGGCTTCACCCAGATCAACTCGACCTTCCCGGACGTGGACGCCGAGGCGGACCGCAGCTCGCAGGGCCTTCAGGCGTACCTGGGCTACCGGGCGAGCTACGGTTTTGGCTACGCGGTGCGCTGGTCCACGCTGGACCCGTCCAGCGACTTCTCCGCGGAGGAGCCGACGGCCAAGGCGGCGTTTGAGGTGGACGATGTGGCCTACATCACGCCGTCGCTGACCTGGGATGTGCCCAAGCTGCCCATCCGGCTGCAGGCCAACTACACGATCACGATGGAAGACGACGCCCGTGCTCTGGACAACAACAAGCTCGAGCTGCTCGGTCAGTTGAGCTTCTGAGGGAGCCAAAGCAATGGCACAATCAAGCATTCGGCCGCGCTCCCAGACGGTCCAACGGTCCGCCGCGCTTGCGGCAACCGTCGTGCTCCTGGCCGCGGTTGCAGGGCTCGCCCCGCGCCTCAGCGGCTGCCAGGACGCGGCCACTGAGCGGTCCAACGCGCGGCGCGTATCGTCCCGCGCAGACCTGATCGGCGGACCTGGCGCGCTGGGCGAGGTGGGCGACTACCTGCTCGAGAACGACCAGATCCGCGTCGTGATCCAGGACAAGGGTTTCTCCCGCGGCTTTGGCGTCCACGGCGGAAGCCTGATCGACGCGGACCTCGTGCGGGCCAGTGGGCCCGGCAACAGCGACGGGGGCACGGGGCGCGATCAATTCGGCGAGCTGTTCCCTCTGTTCTTCCTTGAGGCCATGGTCCCGGACGCCGTCGAGGTTCTCTCGGATGGCTCCGACGGCGGGCCGGCGAAGGTGCGCGTGCGCGGGACGGGCGGTGATTTCCTGACCCTGACCAAGGTCCTCAACCAGGTCATCCTCAACTCCCACGACTTCGCCGGCGAGCTGTTCGCCCCGGACTTCCTGCCGGACAACCTGCAGGGCGACGCGAAGCTCGAGTTTTCCGTGGTCTACATCCTCGCGCCCGGGGATCGGCACGTGACGATCGAGTCCACGCTGACCAACCTGACCAACGAGCCTCTCATCATCCCCTCGCGGGAGGCGCAGAGCATCCTTCAGCTCCTGCTCGGCCTCGGGACGTTCGACGTGCCCCTTGGCCACGCGCTCCTGTTCGGCGCCGGAAACGCGGCGTTCGCGCCGGGGTTTGGCTACGACATCCAGTACTCGCTGGACGAGAGCTACGACGCGGGCGGAGACCTGCCGTTTCCGGCGCTGCCGGGCTTGATCACCAACGGCATGTACACCACCAGCACCAAGGGCGTCTCCTACGGTTTCACCGCCGGCGGCGACACACCGAACTTCGCCAAGAACCGCATCGGCTGCGACGAGAACGACGAGAATTGTCAGAACCACTACGAGCGCGTGTACGGCACCGCCCCCGGCGACGACGCCCTGCTGGTGCCGTTCATCGCGTCGGCGTTCACAGGCGTCTTCTACGCGCAGGCACCGCAGACCATCGGCGCCGCATGCACCGAGGACGCGGAGTGTGGTGAGGGCGCGTGCACGGACGGCGCCTGCGTCTTTGGCGCATGCACAACCGCGGACGACTGCGCCGCGTACCAGCAATGCCAGGCGGACAAGTGTGTCGCGCCGTCGAGCTTCACGTTCACCAGCCGCTTTTTTGTGGGAGACGGGGACGTGGGCAGCATGTTGGATGCGCGCTTCGAGCTTGACGGTGTCAGCACGCAGACGCTCAGTGGCCGGGTCCTGGACGAGATCACCCAGGCGCCGGTCGCGGACGCCAGCGTGGTGATCTACGACCGCAACGACGCGCCGATCAGCCAGTACTACACCGACGCGTCGGGTCAGTTCCTCGGCCAGCTGCCCGCCGGCGACTACCGCGCCCGCGTGGAGAAGGACCCGGTGCTCAGCGACGCGGTGGACTTCACCCTGGCGGACGGCAAGTACCTCAACCTGGTCCTGCCGTCCCACGCAGTGTTGGCCGTGCGCGTCTACGACGTGGCGGGGCGCGGTGTCCCGGCCAAGATCTCGGTCGTCGGCATCGCAGACACGGAGCACGCCGGCGAACAGAGCCGCGACTACCTCTTTGATCTTGCCGCCGGCCAGCGCTGGCGCGCCAGCGACTTCCTCCCCGACGATCCGTCCGACCCCGAGGGGACGATGCAGTACATCGAGAACCACGACTACACCAAGCGCGGCACCCTCGAGATCAACGTGCGACCGGGTCGGTACAAGGTCTTCGCCTCGCGCGGGCTCGAGTACGACGTGCAGGTCACCGACGGCGAGATTGAAGCCAAGGCAGGCCAGCGCCTCCCGCTGGTCTTCACCCTGCATCGTGTCGTGGACACGACCGGCTACATCGGCAGTGACTTCCACCTGCACAGCGCGCCGTCCTTGGACTCCAGCCTCAAGCTGTCCGACCGCCTGCACAGCTGCGCTGGAGAGGGACTGGAGCTCGCCGTCTCCACCGATCACAACTTCGTCACGGACTTCCGACCCACGCTGGAGCAGGAGGGGCTGAGTGAGTTCATGACCTCCATGGTGGGCCTGGAACTCACCACGCTGGAGTCGGGGCACTTCAACGGATTTCCCGTGAAACGGGACAGCGGCAAGATCACGCGCGGTAGCTTTGAGTGGTCCTCTCGCACGCCGGACGAGGTGTTCACCGACCTGCGCGCGCTGGGCAAGTACGGGCCCGACGACACGATCGTCCAGGTCAACCACGCCCGCGACTCGATCCTCGGGTACTTCAGCCAGTTTGACCTGGACCCGCTCGACGCGACCATCACCGACCCTGTGGGGACGAGCCTCATCGCGGACACCGGCGCGCTGGCCTCGGTCAACGGGCCGGCGTTTCGTCGCTACCGCACGGACGACGGCACCGAGTGCGTGCCGGGCGACGAAGCGCCGGAGGACTGCAAAATCCGGAACACGTTCTCCTTTGGGTTTGACGCCATGGAGATCTTCAACGGCAAGCGTACGGAGCAGATCCGCAGCTTCAAGCGGCCCGCCCGAATCCCGGACGACATCGACATCACGCCCGAGGCGCGCGCCGCGCTTGCGGCGGTTCCGCCGGGGACGGTGCTGTGCGAGGCCAACCTGGACACGGGGTCGGGCGAGTTCGTCGGTGAGGGGGTCGCCAGCCAGGGAATGGTGGAGGATTGGTTCAACTTCCTGAACCAGGGCAAGCGCATCGCGGGCCTGGGCAACTCCGACGCGCACAAGCAATACCTGGACGAGTGCGGCTTCCCGCGCACCTATGTGCACCTGGGCGAGGACGACCCCGCCTACGTGGATGACCTGGCGGTCGTGGACGCAATTCATAACAACCGCCTGATCATCACGAACGGGCCCTTTGTGCAGCTCTTCGCGAACGGCGCGCCCATCGGTGGCGAGCCTGTCGCCGCGAGCGGCAGCGTGGACATCGCCATCGACATCCAGGCGGCGCCCTGGGTCCATGTGGACACCGCACGCCTGATCCGGAACGGCCGGCTGGTCGAGGAGTTTGATGTGGTGCTCGTGGACGGCAGAGTCGTGATCGAGAAGACGTACGAGATCGAGGAGGATGGCTGGTTCGTGGTGGAGGTCACGGGGCGCGCGTCGCTGTTCCCGGTGGTCACGCCAGTGGAGGAGCCGCCGGTGCTGCTGACGGACGCCGTGGGTGCGCTGGCCGGACCGCTCGGACTCGGCGCGGGCGGACTGGGAGGTCTGCACCCGGCCGAGACGCACATCACGACGCCCTACGCGATCACAAACCCCATCTGGGTGGATGCGACCGGCGACGGGTACGAGCAGCCGGCGCCGCAGGCGCGGGTGTGCGAGGGTTTTGCGGTGACCGATGTCGTCGTGCCCGACGGCGAGAGCAAGCCGGTCACGCGCAAACAGGCGGAGTCCAAGCGGCGCCATCTCCTGAACCGGAACATGGTCCCCTCGCTGTGGTTCCCGCGCGACCGCGGAAACACCCACGACGTGCGCATGCTCTTTGACCAGATGATGGGTCATGCGCACTGACCGAGGCAGACCCCTGGTCCTGGTACTCGGGGTCCTGCTCCTCCTCCTCGTATCCGTCCCCGCCGCCGCCCGCGTCGTCGTTGTACATCAGTTCGCCAGGCCCGAGGATCATGTTGAACCGCTCCGGCAGGTCGGTCACCAGCTTGCCGAACCCGGCCAGC
>CALBXO010000760.1 GCA_937890335.1 uncultured Pseudomonadota bacterium
GACGAAGTGGTATTCCTGACCCGTTAGGGCGGTGAAGTTGGCGGGTTCGCGACGGGCGTTGCCGGGCTGCTCGGCATGAGCGACGAGGAGCAGGATGCGCTGTACAACCTCGGCGGTGACAGCGCGATCTTCGACGCGGTTGAGCTGGCCGACGCGCGCTGGTGCACAGACTGGAACAACCAGAACGCGCTGGAGTTCTCCAATGTGGTCGCGGACGCGTACAACGCCCCCGTGGAGACCACGGACGCTTTCTTCCTGGACGCCAAGGACCCGTACACCAACCTCTCGGCGGATCTCGGCTTGCCCAGCTGCTCGCCGGGTGTGCTCCCCTGAAACCGCGCCCCGGGTATCGGTCGCTCGCTGGGCCCGCTGTTCACGAACAGGCGTTGCTCCCTGGTGCGCCCGCACGAGACGAGATTCGGCCCTGTTGTCGCGCCGAGGCTCGGTCCGCCCAATGCGCTACACCTCCCGGCACTCCGGTCAGGCGCCTGAAATCCCTGCCCCGGCACAGAACTCTCCGGATCGCGTCGTCACCTCGTGACACGTGGCGCGTATACACCTACATTGTAGGACAAGTATGTCGACGCCGAGCAAAGCGCAGGTCGAACGCCTTGGCGCGCGACCCGCAGAGATGGGCGCGCTGGTGGGGTCCGTGCGGCTTACGTCGCCCTTGGCCCACCGGCAGCGAGTCTGGGTTGGGGAGGGCGTGGACGGCTCCCAACAGGTTGTCGCCATTGAGATTTGTGCGCCGTCTCCGTCGGCGCAGGCCGCTGTGGACGGCGTTCGCGCGCTGACTGAACGGCTCGGCGCCGTCGTCGATTCGTCGATCGTCCCGTATCGTCACGCGGAGGTCTGGGAGGGCCGGGCGGCGCTGAGCCATCCAGCGCCGGATGGGGAGACCTTGGCCACGCGGCTGGGCCGCCATCCACTGACGGTGTCGCAGGCCATCGCCCTTGGGCGGTCCGTGCTGGGCGCGTTGGCGAGCGCGCACGACGTGGGGGTGGTACACGGCAGCCTCGCGCCCTCCCGCATCTACATGGGGGATCCTATCCAGCTGGTTGGCTTTGGACGGGCGCTGGTGGTGGATCCCTCCGCTGCGCGTCCCGCGGACCCCGCCCACGCGGTTCGGTACTTGTCTCCCGAACAGGCAGGGCTGGTGGCCGGTGACGTCTCGGCCGCGTCTGACCTCTACGCGCTGGGTGCGGTGCTCTACGAGGCGGTGGCGGGGCGCCCATTGGTGTTGGCGACGACGGTGCGGGAGGCGTTGCGCGAGCTTGCAACGGTGGCGCCTGCGCCGCTTCGCGGACTGGGTGTGACGGCCCCGAAGGCATTCGAGGAGGTCATCGACCGCCTGCTTCGCAAGGATCCGCAACATCGCTACCAGTCGGCGCGGGCGGCACTGGTCGACCTCCGCGAAATCGCCGCCGCGCTGCTCACCGGTCAGTTTGAGCCCGCCTTCGTCATCGGTAAGGAGGACCGTCGTGCGACGCTGACCGAACCGGCATTTGTGGGACGATCCGAGGAGCTCGCGGCGCTGCTCGAGCGCGTGCCCAGTCCGGACAGCGCGGGGGGCGTCGCACGGGTCGAGGCGGAGTCCGGAGGTGGAAAGAGCCGGCTGCTCACGGAACTGATGGCCCGGTGCAGAGAGCGGGGCGTCCTGGTTTTGCACGGTCAGGGCCTGTCGCACTCCGCCCAACGCCCCTTTCAACTGTTTTCCGGCGTCATGGCAGGGCTCGCACGGGCTGTCGAGGCAGACGCTTCGGTGGGCGACCGTTTGTGTGAGGCGCTGGGGGAGCATGTCTCGGCGGCCTGCGAAGCCCTCCCGGAGCTCGAGGAGACACTCGGCGTCGAGCCCGCGGCCAGCACCGGGCCGGAGAACTTTGGCGCGGCCCGCAATGTCGCCGCGCTCGCCGCCTTGCTGCGCGGTCTGGCGTATACCGGGCGACGGACCGTGGTGATTCTCGACGACTGCCAATGGGCAGATGCGCTGACCGTGGACGTCTTGCAACGCCTGGAACGCGACGGTGGTGCCCCAGGTGTCCTCGTCGTGCTCGCGTTCCGGACCGAGGAGGTCCCGCCGGAGGCTCCGCTGCGTTTGCTCCAGGCCGACATTGACCTGGGCTTGCGCGAGTTTGGGGAGGTCGAGCTCCAGCAGCTCGCGGAGTCGATGGCTGGCCCTTTGCCACCGGAGGCGGTGGAGCTCGTGCGGAAGCTGTCGGCTGGCAGCCCATTCATGGCGACGGCTGCGCTTCGCGGCCTCGTGGAAACCGGGACCCTGGTCCCCGACTCCAATGGGTGGGCCATCGATCCGACCGCGCTTCGGGAGGCGCAGTTCTCGGACCGCGCTGGGGCGGTCCTCGCCCGGAGAATTGATCGCTTCGGAGAGGAAGCAATCGAGCTGTTGACCGTCGGGGCCGTGATTGGGAAGTCCTTCGAGTTTGAGCTGGCTGGCTCGGTGGCGAGCATCAGCGCGACCGGCGCGAATCGGGCGCTGGAGGAAGCGCAGAGCCGACACTTCCTCTGGTTTGAAGAGGGTCGCTGTACGTTCCTGCACGACCGCCTGCGCGAGGCCCTGCTGCGCCGCCTCTCCGACGAGCGGCGCCGGGAGATTCACCAGACCATCGCCCAGCGGTTGAAGGTGCGGTCGCCGGACGCCGTCTTCGACCTGGCGTTTCACTTTGATGCCGCCGGCGACGTCGTGCACGCGCTCCCCTGCGCACTGGAGGCAGCCACACGTGCGCGCGCCCGCCACGCATTGGAGCTCGCCGAAGGTCAGTACCGGATTGCCCAACGGGGGTGCGCCGAAGAGGATCGGGCCACGCGCTACGCCATCGCAAAGGGCCTGTCCGACGTTCTCACACTTCGGGGCCACTATGCCGCGGCACACGAAGCGACCGTTGAGGCGCGCGAGCTTGCGGTCGACCCGGTTGACCGCGCCAGCATGGACGGACGCATTGGAGATCTGGCGTTCCGCCAGGGTGAGATTTCGGCGGGCATCGAGGGCTTTCAGATTGCCTTGAAGCAGCTGGGACACAAGGTGCCGCAGACCCGCCTGGGAGCGCTGTGGGGGGCCGCCGTAGAGGGCACGCGCCAGGTGCTGCATACCGTGTTTCCACGCCTGGTCGGCCGCCGACCCATGGAGCGCGCGCGCGCGGACCTCCTGGCCGCCCACGTGTTGGGCCGGCTGACCTACGCTTTCTATTTTGGGCGCGGCCAGACGCTGACACTGTGGAGCCATCTGCGCGGGATGAACCTGGCAGAGCGCTACCCACCCACCGCAGAGCTCGCCGACGCCTACGCGATCCACGGCCCCGTGGTCGTAATGATGGGGCTGTTCAACCGTGCCGTCTCCTACACAACCAAGGCGTATGAGATATCAGAATCGCTCGGCGATCTGTGGGGCAAGGGGCACGCGCGAGCCTTCGCGAGCGTCTCGTTGTACGGCGCGGCCAGATACGACGAGTGCATCGTCGCCGCGCGCGAGGGTGTGGAGCTGCTCGAACGCTCCGGAGACTACTGGGATGTGAACGCAGCTCGCGTGCAGGAGGTGTTCACGCTGTTCCGGCAGGGAAAGCTCGCGGAATGCGCGGAGCTTGCCCGGCGGGTTCACGAGGATGGGCTCGAGCTGGGCGATACGACCGCGTCTGGATTCAGTCTCGACGTGTGGGGCCGCGCCACGGGTGGCCGGGTGCCCGACGACGTGCTGGACGGCGAACTTGCCCGCGACCGAGACGACGCCCAGGTCACCGCGCAGGTGCTGTACGCCGAAGCGGAGCGCAGACTCGCAAAGGGGGATCCGGCCGCCGCGGTCGCCGCGCTGGAGAGAGGCATGGCGGCGGCGGCGCGCGCGGGGGTCCGGAACCAGTACACGGTACCGCTGCGCGTTGGGCTTGTGACGATGCTGCGCGAGCAGGCGGTGGCGCTGGGTCCTCTGGAAGGGCGCCGCCAGCGTGCGCTGCTGCGCCGCGCATCCTGGCAGGCGCGCGTTGCGCTGGCTTTCGCGTGGGTGTTTCCCAACGACCGCGCCCACGCGCTCAGAGAGGCCGGCCTGGTCGCCGCGGTCCGCGGCCAGCGGCGCCGGGCGCGCAGGCTGCTGAACCGGTCGCTCGCCGTCGCCGACCGGATTGGGGCGAAGTTTGAGCACGCGCAGACGCTCTGGTGGCTCGGACGACTCGACGTCGCCGATGGTCTACCCGGTGCCGCCGCAGCCCTGTTTCTCTCTCTATAGAAGAAGGTAACCAAGGAGGCTCGGCGAGGGACGGGCGGCCCTTCGGGCCCTTGGCGGTGAGTTTCTGATGCAGACAGAAACGGTCGCGGATGGGGTGGCTGTCCCTGCTACT
>CALBXO010000761.1 GCA_937890335.1 uncultured Pseudomonadota bacterium
CGCCGGCATCCGCGAGGCGCTTCGCCGGGCGGTCGAGCGCGGCGTGTCGGTGCGGGTCATCTTTGAGACCGCCAACGACGACCGCAAGGACCCGCAGGGCACCGCGTCCGCGGCGCTCGAGGAGCAGGGCATGGACGTGCGCTACATCAACCGCATCATGCACCATAAATTTGTCATCATCGACGGCCCCACCGACAGCTTTGAGGCCGCGCGGACGGGCTGGCTGGTGTCCGGCAGCGCCAACTTCTCCACCTCCGCCGGTACGCGCTACGACGAAAACACGGTCATCACCCGCGGCAACGAGGAGCTGCTGCTGACCTTCCAGCGCGAGTTCAACTACCTGTGGACCAACTCCCGCGACTTCTCGGCCGGCATCGAGTTCGAGAAGGTCGAGACGATCTCCATCACGGACGAGGACCTTGTCGCCGACCCGAACGTCCAGGCGGCGTTCACCAGCGGCAACTTCCAGATCCGCAACACGAGCGCTGGCCCGAGCTTCACCCGTGTCCGCGGTCGCCAGGCGGTAGCTGACACCATCGTGGCGCTGATCGAGGGCGCGCAGGACTCCATCTGGATCGCCTCGGGCCACCTGCGCAGCCGCCCCATCTCCGAGGCGCTCATCGCCAAGATGGCCGACAACCCGCTGCTGGATGTGCGCGTCTACCTCGATGCCCAGGAGTACATCTCGGACAGCAAGCAGCGCAGCCAGAACGAGGACCTTGAGGAGTGCCTCACGGCGGCCCAGACCGAGCTGCGCCGGATGGACTGTCTCGAGTCCGGCTACTACTTCTCCACGGACGTGCGGGAAGCCGGCGCCAACATGAAGTTCAAGTGGTACAGCTACCGCTGGCACTACTCGTACGCGGTGCAGATGCACCACAAATACCTCATCATCGACGGCAACACGGTGGCGAGCGGCTCGTACAACCTGAGCGCCAACGCGGAGTTCGCAACCATCGAGAACATCGTCATCTACAGTGGCGCGCCCTACCAGGGCCTGGTGGATGCGTTTGAAGACAACTTCAACACGCTGTTTGAGACGGGCGAGGACGAAGGTCTGTTCGAGACCCTGATGGACGAGATCGACAACGGCGCGAGCGACCGCGTCGCCATCGTCCACCTGCCGATGGCGCTGCGCCACTCACAGGTGGCCGCGTACCGCACCGCCATTGGCCGGGCCTGCTCCGATGTGAACTCCGCCTCCTTCCGCCGCAACCCCGAGCGCCACCACAGCTGCAGCCGTCGCTGACGTGTCTTTGCAAAACTGCGGCGCGGTGCGTACGTTGGCGTGGGTGATCCCGCGCGCGCGGGACGCTACATGACCCCTCATTTGAGGTGTGTATGAGCGGTGACTCCCGACCGCGCCGTACATTGCTCGGGAGCGAAAAGAAGCGAAGCCGCCTGCGATTGAGCAACCCGCTCGTCCAGGTGGTTCTCTTCTTTGTGTTCGTCGTCCTGCTGCTCGCCGTGATGTCCCTGAATCTGGGCATTGGTGAGGAGCAGGTGGCTGGAGACCAGATTGGTACTCCGGCCGCGGCGGACATCAAGGCCACACGTGACTTCACCCACGAAGAGCTTGACCTCCGGGCGACGGAGCAGAAGCGGGCGGAGGCTGCGGCGGCCGTACCGAGCACCTATGACTTCCACGTCGATCTGCGCGAGCAGACCGTCGCGCGAATCCGCAAGGCAGTCCGCGACGCTCGGCCCAGCGTCGAGGCGGCGCAGGATAACCTCGTCAAGGAGTTCGAGGCTGAGGACGCCGCCGCCAATCCAGTTGCGGAGGACCCGGACGCGGGCGGTGAACCCGAGCTGGACGTCCCTGTGCCAGCGCGCACGATTGAGCAGCGGCGCAAGGCGTTGCGCAAAGCGAGGCTGCAAGCCGCCGAGGCCATGCGCGACCAGTTCGATCTGGCGCTGCAGACCGTAGTTGCGGACGAACACTTCACGGTGCTCGCGGAGGCGGGGTTCCCCGCTCCGACGGAGAACGCGCTCGTAGGCCTCGTCGACGAGGTGATGCGCCGCCGACTGGTGCAGGACAAGCGCTTGCTGGAGGCCGAGGGCAAGCGCGGAATCCGCCTTCGACAGGTTCGTGGCGAGGCCGTCGAGAACCAGGCGCGGATCCTGGATCTGGGCCAGAGCTTCCTGGACATCCGCGACGTGTCTCGCGAGCTGTCAAACCTCGCCCCTCAGGAGCTCGCTGGGGTCTCGGAACCACGCGTGCGCACCGCGCTGCTGGCCGTCGCAGCCCAGTTGGTCGCCGCCAATACCCGCTTCAACCACGAGGAGACCGCGGCGCAGCGCAAGGAGGCGCGGGATGGGGTGGAGGACCTGGTGGTGGTCACCTCCTTCCGGAAGGGCCAGAACATCGTGGACCGCGGTCACCTGATCACGCCGCGGCACGTGAAGATCATCCAGAAAATGGACGGCGCGCAGGACGCTCGTCTGACCCGTGGCCAGGTGCTGCTGGGGACGATCATCCTCGTCGTGGCCCTGCTCGTCGTCATGTTCCTGTTCAGCCGCGGGACCATCCGCAAATTCCGCCCCTCGCCCAAGGACATGGTGTTCCTGGGGTCGGTCCTGCTTGGACAATTGGCCCTTCTGCAGGGTCTGATCGTCGCGTTCGATGTCCTCGGCGAGGGCTGGTCGTCCGCGACGCCGCAGATGCTGTACTACTGCGTGCCGATGGCGCTGGGCGCGATGCTCGTTCGCCTGGTGCTCAACAGCGAGACGTCCCTCATCCACGCGTTTGTGCTGGCGATTCTGGCCGGCATCATCGCCGATGATTCGGTGGGTTTCGCGGCGTTTGTGTTCGCCACGAGCGTCGTCGGTGCGGGCAAGGTCGGCAAGGTGTCGCAGCGTCTGGATCTGCTCAAGGCCGGGCTCTGGGTCGGCGGGGTCGGCGCTACGTTTGCCCTGGCGATCTACCTGCTTCGCGGCGAGGTGGTCTCGGCAGCCTGTGTGGGTGCCATCATTGCCGGCTTCGTGGGTGGCCTCATCAGCGGCATTCTGGTCAACGCCGTGCTCCCGTTTGTGGAGTCGGTCTTCAGGTACACGACGGACATCAAGCTGCTCGAACTTGCGGACCTCAACCATCCCGCGCTCAAGGATCTCATCCTGCGTGCGCCCGGCACCTACCACCACAGCGTGGTCGTAGGCACGCTGGCCAAGGAGGCCGCGGAGGCGATCAACGCCAACCCGCTGCTGGCCCGCGTCGGCTCCTACTACCACGACCTCGGCAAGGGCAAGAACCCGCAGTACTTCGCGGAGAACCAGCGGCAGGGCCACAACCCCCACGACCGGCTCAAGCCGAATATGTCGGCGCTGATCATCAAGAGTCACGTCAAAGACGGGCTGGAGATTGCGCGCGGCCACGATCTGCCGCGCGAGATCCAGGACTTCATCGCCCAGCACCACGGCACCACCCTGATCGCCTACTTCTTCCACCGCGCCAAGTCGCAGGAAGACCCGGACATCCCGGAGGTGGACGAGAAGGATTACCGGTACCCCGGGCCCAAACCGCAGACGCGCGAGACCGCGATTGTGTGCCTCGCGGACGGGATCGAAGCGGCCAGCCGTGCGATGCCAGACCCAACGCCGGCGCGGCTCAAGGGGCTGGTCCAGAAGATGATCAACCACCTGTTTGCCGATGGACAGCTCGACGAGTGCGACCTGACACTCAAGGACCTCAACGCCATCGCGAAGGCGTTCATCCGGGTCCTCACGAGTATGTACTACACGCGTCCTCAGTACCCGGGTCAGGAAAAGAACCCCGGCGCCAAGGCTTCGCAGAAGCGTAAGGACAGCGGCGCCTCAACGACAGGCGAGCTGCGGCGCAAGGACGTCTCGGACACGGGCGAGCGCAAGCGCAAGCACAACACAGGCCCGCGCGCCGCCGTCAGTGGCGACCGCGAGGGGGGCGACACCGCCGAGTACAAGCGCAAGAACAAGGGCGCGGCCAGTGATGTGGCCAAGAGCAAGCCGGCGCGGATCTCGACGACCGGTGAGTTCTCGAGCACGGGCGAACCGCTGACGCCAACAGACCAGGAGCGTGCCGCCGCCGACGCTGAGGTGATTGAACGCGTCGCGAGCGGGAGCCTGGAGCCGGCGGCGGTCATGGACTCGCACTCGCTCCGGATCACGGGGCCGCTGGTGACGCTGGAGCGGCCGGTTGTGGCGCCCGCCTCGGACTCGGACGAGGAGGTCGAACAGGAAGAGGCGCAGGAAGATGGGACTGACTCTGATGTGGAGCCCGAAGCTGGCTCCGATGTGGACGACGAAGACGGACCCGAAACGCCTCCAGACGAGGATGGAGCGCCTCTTCGCCGCCTCGGGCTGTCCTGAGTCGGGCGAGGCCACCGTGCTCGTCACAGACGACGCGGAAGTCCAGGTGATGAACCGCGATTACCGCGGTTTCGACAAGCCCACGGACGTGCTGAGTTTCCCGGCCGCGCAGGGCGAATTCGCCCAGTTTGCCGGCGACGAACTTGGCGACATCGTCATCTCGATCGAGACCGCCGAGCGACAGGCCCAGAGCGCGGAACATCGCGGCCGGGTCGAGGGCGACGCGCCGGGGGGCTGGACCCTGACCGACGAGCTGAGCTTCCTTGCGGTGCACGGCATGCTGCACCTGCTCGGCCACGACCACGCCGAGCCCGACGAGGAGGCGGAGATGCGCGCTGAGGAGCGGCGCATCTGGTCGGAGATCCGCGCCGCGGACCTGGCCCCAGAGTAGGGCGGCGCCCCGCGCCACGGAAGACATATGCTGGCAGTGCTGGACGGGGTCGAGGGCGCCCCACGTGTGCGCGTTCCCGCGTGCGCGCGTTGACAGGGTAGGGAGCGACTGTTAGTTCCCTCCGTCTCGGAGGCAACGCGCGTGAACTTCCAGAATGTGATTCTCAATCTTCAGCGGTACTGGGCGGACCAGGGCTGCGTCATTCAACAGCCTGTGGATCAGGAGACTGGGGCGGGTACGCTCAACCCGGCCACCTACCTGCGCGTGCTGGGGCCCGAGCCTTGGAATGTCGCGTATGTAGAGCCGTGCCGTCGGCCCACCGACGGGCGCTACGGGGAGAACCCGTACCGGCTCGGGGCCTACTACCAGTTCCAGGTGATCCTGAAGCCGTCTCCGAAGAACGTGCTGGAGCTCTACCTGAACTCCATCCGCGCGCTGGGCGTAGACCCGCTCGAGCACGACATCCGGTTTGTCGAGGACGACTGGGAGCAGGCCACGCTTGGGGCCTGGGGTCTGGGCTGGGAGGTCTGGGCCGACGGGATGGAGATCACGCAGTTCACCTATTTCCAGCAGACCGGACAGGTGGACCTGAACCCCATCTGCGCCGAGATCACCTACGGTCTCGAGCGCATCAGCATGTACCTGCAGGGCGTGGACAATGTCTTCGACCTGGAGTGGGTGGACGGGGTCAAATACGGCGACATCCACACGCAGTCCGAGCAGGAGTACTCGCAGTATTGTTTTGAGGAGGCCAACACCGACATCTTGTTGCGCCACCTCGACGAGTACGAGGCAGAGGCAATTCGGCTGCTGGACAAGGGGCTCGTGCTCCCCGGCTACGACTTTGTGCTCAAGGCGAACCACGCGTTCAACGTGCTGGACGCCCGCGGCGCCATCTCCGTGACGGAGCGCCAGAAGTACACCGGGCGGATCCGGCGGTTGGCGCGCGACGGTGCCAAGGCGCACCTGGCCAAGCGCGAGGCGCTGGGCTGGCCGATGTTGCGCGACGAGCCCCTCGGCATTCAGATGATTGAGGAGGCGCCGGTTCCGACGGTGACGGAGGACTCGGAGTTCTTCCTGGAGATCGGGCTCGAGGAGCTTCCGGCCGCCTTTGCAGAGCCGGCGCTCGCGTGGCTGGCGGAGACCCTCGGCAAGCGTTTGGCGGAGGAGGGTTTGTCCCACGGCGCCATTCACACGGCGGCGACGCCGCGCCGCCTGGCGCTGTGGGTGGACGACCTGCAGGCCGGCCAGGCCGACGAGGAGAAGACTCTGACCGGTCCGCCGGCGCGCATTGCCTTTGACGCCGAAGGAAAACCCACGCAGGCGGCGCTGGGTTTTGCCCGCAAGCAGGGGATCGACCCGTCGACCTTGTTCAAGCTGGAGACCGACCGCGGAGAGTACCTCGCCGCGGTGGTGCAAAAGCGTGGCGCGCGCACTGCTGAGCTGTTGCCGGGTCTCATTGAGGACCTGATCAGCAACGTGCCGTTCCGCAAATCGATGCGCTGGGGTACGCAGACCGAGACGTTCGCGCGGCCCGTGCATTGGATCTGCGCGCTGTACGGCGGGCAGGTCATCCCGGCGCGATTTGCAGACGTCACAAGCGGAAACCTGACGTATGGGCACCGGTTCCACGCGCCCGAGGCCATCGTCGTCGAGGACGCTGCGCAGTGGGCGTCCGCGCTGGGCGCCGCGAGCGTGGAAGTGGACGCTGAGGTGCGCCGCGAGACGATCCGTACGCAGCTGGTAGCGCTGGCCGCCGAGGCGGGCGGTGTCGCGGTGGAGGACCCGGAGCTGGTGGCCGAGGTGGCGAACCTCTGTGAGCAGCCATGGGGCCAGATCGGACGGTTTGACGCGTCCAACCTGGAGCTGCCCCGCGAGGTCCTGGTGACCTCCATGCGCTCCCACCAGCGCTACTTCGCGGTGGAGGGGCCGGACGGCGCGCTGCTGCCATGCTTTGTGGTCTTCAACAACACGAGGGTCCGCGACCCCGCGGTGGTGGCGCACGGCAACGAGCGCGTGCTCAAGGCGCGGCTGCACGACGGGCGCTTCTTCTACGCCGAGGACCGCAAACAGACGCTGGAGTCCCGGCGACCGATGCTGGAGCGGGTTACGTTCCTGGGGGACCTGGAGAAGGTCGGGGCGCGCACGGATCTGCTGGGGCGGGTGGACCGCATCGAGCAGGTGGCCAAGGCCGTCTGCTGGGCCGCCTACCGGGACCAGGTCGTGGCGACCGACGCCACGCGCGCGGCGAAGCTGGCCAAAGCCGACCTGGCCACCCTGATGGTCGGCGAGTTTCCGGACCTCCAGGGAACCATCGGCGCCGACTACGCGGTGGGCGACGGTGAGCGTGCCCAGGTGGCCGATGCCATCGGCGAGCAATACAGGCCCAAAGGCCCGAGCGACGACGTGCCACGGACACCCGCAGGCATCTGCCTGGCGGTGGCCGACAAGCTGGAGCTCATGGCCGCATGTTTCTGCGTCGGCCGGGTGCCCTCGGGAAACAAGGACCCGTTTGGACTGCGCCGCGCGGCGCTCGGCGTGCTCCGGACCCTTCACGAAAACGACGTGGATGTGGACCTTCGGGAGCTCATCGGGGCTGCCGTGGGCGCCGTGGGTGGGGACCGGGTCAACAAGGACGAAATAACCGGTCAGATCCTGGAGTTTCTGGGGGGCCGGTTGCGCGCGGGCCTCACACAGGAGTTCCGTACGGACATCGTGGACGCGGTGTTGGAAGCCGGCTACGATCGACCGGGTGATGCGCGCGCGCGGGTGGCTGCGCTGGCGGCGATCGCCGAGGACGCCGATCTGGCGCCCCTGGGCACCGCCTTCAAGCGGATCAACAACATTCTGACCAAGAACGCGGACGATGTGGACGCGGGGGCGGTCTTCGCGGAGGACAGGGCAACTCAGACAGAGGAGAAGATCCTCGGCAACCTGGCCGCTGAACTGTCTACATCTATGCAATCGGACCTCGACCGTGGCGACTACCGCGCGGCGATGGGGCATCTCATTCGGCTTCAAGAGCCGCTCGATGCCTTCTTCAACGAGGTCATGGTGATGCACGAGGACGCGGCGCTCCGGTCCAACCGGCTCGCGCTGCTGGCGGGATTGCGCCATACGTTCTCGACGGTGGCCGACATCAGCCGCATCCAGGTTCGCCCTGCCCCATGAGGAATTTGGTGAGAAGAAACCAGGTGGTGGACCGCGCGTCCGCCCGAGTGATGCGGTGGTCTGCGCTGTTGGCGTTTGGCCTCGTCGGCTGTGGCCTTGTGGGCTGCGGCGTCGATGTGCAGGGCGACGATCCGCCTCTGGATCAGCTCTTCGACCCCGTCGGGATCGCGCTGGATCCGACGGGTGAGAGCCTGTACGTCGTCAACGGCAACTTCAACGTCCTGTACCGGCAAGACCGAGGCGGGACGGTGACGCGGGTCGACGCGGATACGCTCGAGGTCGACACCGCGGCGACGGCCCAGATCGGCACTTTCGGCGGCCAGATCACGATCCCTGCCCACGGCCAGAAAGCCTACATCGCGGTGCGCGGTGACCGCAGCCTGACTGTGCTGGACATTGACGAGCAGGGTCGGCTGAGCTGCGCCGGTGAGCGGCAAGACACAGCGGGATGCCGCCTCGGTACCGGCAGCGACGATCCATTTGGCGTGACGGCGCGGACTGCGACCCGCGTGCAGCGCGTGGCCGGCACCGCGGACTGCCCCACGGAGCAGCAGGTGGACTCGGACGGCGACGGCGCCGCGGACGCGTGCGACCGGAACGTGGACGTGGACCTGATCGCCGTGGCCCACCTGGTGGGCAGCAACGTCACCGCGTTCTCCATCCGCGGCGGCGACATCAACACCTTCTCGCGGGTCAGCTCGCCTGTGGCCGCTGGCGCCAACGATCTGGCGCTGTCCCCCCGCAACGGCGACTTCTACGCGACGAGCCGCTTTGACAATAGCGTCGTGGCGTTCCGGCTGATCACGGACCCGGACTCGGGTGACCTGTCGGCCGTGTTCCAGACCGCTGAGATCGACATCGACCGGGCGTCCCCCTTTGCGGGATTCGACTCGCGGGGCATCGCGTTCAGTGGCGATGGTGAGCGCGCCTACGTCGCCAACCGTGGGCCGAAGAGCCTGCTGGTGCTGGACGTGGGCCCGACCGACGTGGAGCGGGGCACCGGCAGCCGAAACCGGATGGTGGATCAGATCCCCATGCCGTCGCAGCCCGCGGATGTGGTGGTCGCGACCGTCGGTGACCGCGAGCTGGTCTACGTGGCGTCCTACGCGGAGCGACGGATTCTCGTCGTGGACCCTGCGGTGCGCGCGGTGGTGGATCGCATTGACCTCCCCGGCAGCCCCTACGCGCTGCTGGTGGACGATTGGAACAAGCATCGGATCTACGTGACGCTCTTTGAGCAGGGACAGATCGCCATCGTGGACATCGACCCCGAGTCCGCCTCGTTCCACGCCGCGACGGGGGTCATCCAATGAGAACTCTCCTGACAATCGCGGCGCTGGCGCTGGTGGTGTTCTCCGGGTGTTCCGACCCGCAGGTTCCGCCTCTGCTTAGCCTCGTTGGCCCGACCGAGATGGCGCTGGCGCGGGTCTGTGTGCAGAACAACGACGTGCGCAGCGCCGTGGACAACTGCCTCGATGAGGAAGGCGTTCGCGACGTGGAGAAGGGGACCATCCGCGAGTTTGCGTATGTGACCAACCGCCTCGGCAACAGCCTGGCGGTCGTCAGCTTCCAGAAATCGATTCCGGCCATCGTGGACACTGCGCGCGACGTGCCCGGCCAAACGCACATCCCTGTGGGCCGCGGACCGACGCAGGTCGAAGCGACACGGGATGGGAACTTCCTGTTTGTCTACAACGAGATCGACGGGGATCTGAGCGTGGTCTCCGAGGAGCTTCGCCGCGAGGTGCACCGCATCTCCCTGGCCACGGGCGACGCGTTTGGCCTGGACCCGTCCGAGCTGAGTCTCAACGCCGTAAGCGAGCTCTTCGTGGTCCCGGACCGCGAAGACGACAGCCGCGACGCGTTGTGGTTGGTCTTCCCCGAGCGCGGCGAGGTCGCCGAGGTCCGCTGGACGTTCACGTGCGACACAGAAGGCGTGTACACCGTGGGATGCGATCCCGTGATCGAGAACGTCTCGGTGGAGACCCTCTACTCGTTTGGTGACGGAGTCCGCCCGCGGTTCGCCGCGTTGGGTCCCGACGGCGTGCTCTGGCTCACGTTCGTGAACCGGGCTGTGGCCGCGCGCCTGTCCACCACCGGCGATGCCGAGTGCATCGATGGGCGGACGGAGAAGCCCTGTGTCACCGCGGAAGTGGGGCTGACCTACGGCTGCAGTGACGGCATCGACAACGACGGCGACGGGCTCGTGGATGCCCAGGACCCCCAATGCCTGACCGCGGACAGCCGTGAAGGGCCCGGCGGGATCGGCCGCATTCGGCTGACGCAGTGCAACGACGGCATCGACAACGATGGTGACGGCTTCCTCGATGCGCAGGACCCCGGCTGCCTCGGCACGGCAGACGACTCCGAGGGTGGAGGTCTGGTCGCGACGGCGTGCAGCGACGGGTTGGACAACGATGGCGATGGCGTCGTCGATGGCGAAGACCCGGACTGCGCCGCGGGCGCCTTCTGGAACGACGAGGCCGCTCTGCCGGCGTGCGCCGATGGCGAGGACAACGACGGCGACGGCGCGATCGACGCGGACGACCCGCAATGCCTGACGGCACTGCAGGGTGATGAGGCCCGCCGACCGGCGTGCGGTGACCTCGTGGACAATGACGGCGACGGGCTCATCGACGAGGACGACCCGGACTGCTCCGGACCCAACGGAGACGACGAGGCGGGCGGGTGTCTGGATGGCGTGGACAACGACGAAGACGGCGCGACCGACTTTGACGATCCAGGCTGCGTGTCGCCCCTGTCCCCGAGCGAGGTCGCCGCTCCAGCGCAGTGCCAGGACGGCGTCGACAACGACGGCGACGGCCTGGTGGACTACCCTGCGGACCCGGATTGCTTCCGGGCGACGGGAGATGGGGAGCAACAGGCGCGCGTGATGGAGTACGGACCGATCGCCGTGGACCCCGAGGGCCGCTATGTGTACGTGGTGGATCGCCGCGAATCGCAGGTGCTGGTGCTGGACGGCGCGAGCGCGGCTCTGCTGGACCCGAACGACTGCGAGGGCGACCTGGAGGCCGCAGACTGCCGCCGCCGTCCGTGGGAGTCGGCCATCGGCTTGCCGGTACGTCGACTGCCTAGCGCGATTCACGCGCGGATCATCGAGCTTGAGGAGGAGGTGCTCGAGGACGGGCGCGTCATGACCCGCAAGCTGCACCTGGCGAATGTGGCGACCACTTCTGGCCTGGTCTACTACGTGGAGGCTGCGGAGGTGTCGATGTTCGACGGGGAGGAGATCGTCGACACGCGGGTGAGGGTTGGCGATTTTGTCGCCGCTGAGGCGTCGGTCACGGGCCTGTCCTGCACGTTGTCCTCCCAGGTGCGCGACTACGTGCGCGCCTCGCGCGAGACCTCTGGGGAAGACATCCGCTGTGCGACGACGGAGGAGCTGCCGCACATCATCTCCCCGCAGGGTGCTTGCGTCCCGACGACCGACGACGACGCCGATTGTCTCTGCGACGACCCAAGCGATCCGAACACCTGCGTCATCAACGCGGACCGCCGGACGCCGGTGGAGCTCTTGCGCCGAACGCGGACCCGGTTTGACGACGACGAGTCGGCGACGCCCAAGACGGTCTCTCGCGTCGAGGAGAGCCGCCGCGACGACTTCTACATTCCCAATGACGTATGGACCGTCACCTACGAGGGCACCATCCTGCAGCGCGCCGACGCGTTGGTGGAGCCGCGGGCGTCGGGACTGATCAGGACGGTCTCCGGCGATTTCTGTTCCGGCGGCGTGGGCGCGGGTGACCTGCTGACCATCGTGTCGCCGGTGACCGCTGCGACCACGGCAGGGGACGGCGAGTGTGACGCGTTTGTGGACGTCGATCTGACGTGGCGAGTCACCGCGGTGTCGGGCAGCCATCTGGCCGTGGCACCCATCGCGGCCGATGATCCGGACGCGCCGGTTCTTCCCGAGGGCGTCGAGGCCCGCGTGGCTGTGGCGCCGCTGCAGCGCTGCTTTGCGGCGGGCTTGCTCATCGACGTGCGGCCGGTGGACACCTGGGTGGTCCGGGGCCGCGACACCGGGCTGCTCGTGAACGCCACGCGCGCGGGCAACGCCTGTGTGCCTCGCCTGCACGACGCCGACGACTACGGCTTCCGGGCGTACAGCGACCAGGAGTTCCAGAACCCGTGGTTCCGCTTCCACCTGGAGGCGGGAACATTGGTGCCACTGCGCGACTTCGCCCTGAGCTTCAACACGAACCGGAACTTCGCGTCCGGCAGCTCCAGCTCCTTGAGCTCTGGGCCGTCCCCGTCGCAGGTCACCGAGTTTGAGACCACGCGGGCGCGGTACATTCCCATCGTGGATCCCGGCAACAACACCATCCGGGTGTTCAACGCGGCCAACGATCGGTTTATCGAGCTCCTGTTCTGACGATCTTGATCGGGCCCGCCTCGCGGCGGCTGTTTTTCACGATGTGTTTCGGGCGATCGCCGGGCGCAGATGGTGAGACCGGTGCCCGTAGGGCACCGCTTTGGGACCTCAATCCAGCCCCCGGCACCTCCCCTCGATTTTGATGCACCCAGAGCGCAGCTTGCGCCTTGACCCCCCCAATGGGGTGTGTAGGTTGCACCCCGTCTGACAACGGATTTTGTGACTTCGAGAAAGGAGAACCAGCCATGAGCAAGATCATCGGTATCGACCTCGGAACGACCAACTCGGTCGTGGCCGTAATGGAGGGCAACGAGCCCAAGGTGATCACGAACGAGGAAGGCGCTCGCACGACGCCCTCGGTGGTTGCCTACACCAAGGACGGCGAGATCCTCGCGGGCCAGGTGGCGCGGCGCCAGGCCGTGACCAACCCCGAGCGCACGCTGTACAGCACCAAGCGTTTCATTGGCGCGAACTGGGAGGAGGCCCAAAAGGAGGCCGAGCTGGTTCCGTACAATGTGGTCCAGCGCGGAGACGGCTTCGCGTTTGAGATTGACGGCAAGTCCTACGCGCCGCCGGAAGTCGCCGCCAAGATTCTTCAGAAGCTCAAACGAGCCGCGGAGCAATACCTGGGCGCCGATGTGACCGAGGCGGTCATCACCGTCCCGGCTTACTTCAACGACTCCCAGCGGCAGGCGACCAAGGACGCCGGCAAGATCGCCGGACTCAACGTCCGGCGCATCATCAACGAGCCCACCGCCGCGGCCCTGGCGTACGGGCTCGACAAGGAGAACGACCAGAAGATCGCCGTCTACGACTTTGGTGGCGGTACCTTTGACATCTCCATCCTCGAGGTCGGCGACAACACCGTGGAGGTCCTCTCCACGAACGGCGATACGCACCTCGGCGGTGACGACGTTGACCGTGTGATCATCGAGTTCCTCACGGCCGAGTTCCGCAAGGAGACCGGCATTGACGTGGTCGGCGACAAGATGGTCCTGCAGCGCCTCAAGGACGCCGCAGAGAAGGCCAAGATCGAGCTGTCCAGCACGTTGGAGACGGAGATCAACCTCCCGTTCCTGACCGCGGACGCGTCCGGTCCCAAGCACATGAATGTGCGGGTGAGCCGCTCCAAGCTCGAGTCGATGATCGAGACTCTGGTCAATCGGACGATCGAGCCCTGTCGGCGCGCGCTGGCCGACGCCAAGCTCAGCGCTGCCGACATCGATGAGATCGTGATGGTGGGTGGCTCCACGCGCATCCCCATGGTGCGGGCGCGGGTCAAGGAGTTCTTTGGCAAGGAGCCGAACCACTCGGTGAACCCGGACGAGGTTGTGGCGCTCGGCGCTGCGGTCCAGGGCGGCGTACTGTCCGGCGACGTCAAGGACATCCTGCTCCTGGACGTGACCCCGTTGAGCCTCGGCATCGAGACCCTTGGTGGTGTGACGACCGTACTCATCCAGCGCAACACCACCATCCCGGCCAAGAAGTCAGAGGTGTTCAGCACCGCGGCCGACGGTCAGACCAGCGTCGAGGTCAAGGTGCTTCAGGGTGAGCGTCAGATGGCGGCGGACAACCGCGTGTTGGGCGACTTTCGCCTGGACGGGATTCCGCCGGCGCCGCGGGGCATGCCACAGATCGAGGTGACCTTCGACATCGACGCTGACGGCATCGTCAACGTGACTGCGGTGGACAAGGCGACGAGCAAGCAGAAGAACATTGTCATCACCCACAATTCGGGGCTGAACGACAACGACATCGACCGCATGGTGCGGGAGGCCAAGGAGCACGAGGCGGACGACACCCGTCGGCGCGAGCGCATCGAGGCCCGCAACGAGTTGGACTCGACCGTGTACCAGATGGCGAAGATGCTCGAGGAGAACGGCGACAAGGTCTCTGACGGCGTGAAGTCGGGCCTGGAAGCGGCGCTCAAGGAGGGACGTGAGGCCCTGAACTCCGACGACCTGGACCGGATCAAGAAGGCCCAGGACCAGCTGATGACCGCGGGACAGGCCCTCGGTCAGGAGCTCTACCAGCAGGCTGGTCCCCCGGGCGCCGATGGCGTGCCCGACATGGGTGCCGCGGCTGGAGCGGGAGCGGGCATGGGGAACCAGGCCTCCTCCGCGTCGGACGACGACGTGATCGACGCCGAATTCGAGTAGACGGTTCGCAAGAACGCAAAAGGGCGAGCGCGTCGTGCGCTCGCCCTTTTTGCGTTGGTCGGATACGAACGTGGTTAACGCGGGAGCTCGACGATTGCGAACCAATAGCCGTCGATGGCGTCCACGATCTTGGCCAGGCCCTCCATGTCTCCCGGCTTGCGGATGTAGCCTGCGCAATGCCGACGGTACGCACCGTCGATGTCGTCGGGCGCACCGCTCGAGGTGAGCACGATCACCGGAATGGTCTTGTGAACCGCGTGGGCCTTGATCCGCGTCAGGAACTCCATGCCGTCCATGCCGGGCATGTTGAGGTCGAGAAGGATCAAGTCCGGCCGGCTGATGTCTGGATCTTCCAGCATCTCCAGCGCTTCCTCACCGTCCTCGGCCATCACCAACTCGTTGGCGAACTTGAGGCGGGCCATTCCCATTCGGGTCAGCTCACGGTCGCCCGGGTTGTCCTCTACGAGCATGATCTTGACGAGTTCGGTCACGAAACCCCCGGTGCCTCTGGCAGGGTAAACCACGCGGTGGTCCCGATGCCAACCTCGGAATCAATGCCCACGCGGCCACCATGCCTCTGAACGATGCGTTTGACGAGGGCCAGGCCCACACCCATGCCCTCGTACTTAGACCTTCTGTGCAGCCGTTGAAAGATCTGGAACGCCCTTCCCGCACGGCTCGAGTCAAAGCCGACGCCATTGTCCTGCACTTCAAACCGCCACCCCCCATGGGCGCGGCTCGACGTGACCCGGATCTGTGGATCGGTTCCGGGGTGCCGATACTTGATGGCGTTGCCAAGCAAATTCTGAAACACGGCGGCGATCTGCGGCACGTCCATGCCGAGCGAAGGCCAGACTCCGTGGGTCGTGATCACCGCGTTGGTCGCGCCGATGCTCGCAGCCAAAGCCTCCTGCGCGTGGGCGAGCGGGAGCTCCACGGAGGCGAACTCGAGAGTCCGGCCCTCCGCGTCCACGCGGGAGTAGGCGAGGATTGCATCGAGCATGTCCTTCATGCGCGCCGCTGCGCTGACGACGTACTCGAATGACTGCCGGTTGTTCGGCGGCAATTGCGTGGTGTCGAAGTGCGAGATGTGGCCCTGGATGGTGCGCAGCGGTTCACGCAGATCGTGGGACGCAGCGTAGCCAAACTGGCGCAGCTCTTCGTTGGCTAGCTGGAGCGCCTCCTCGGCGTGTTTCTAGGGCGTAATGTCGCGCGCGGCCGAGTAGAATCGGTCTTCGTGCACCACCCCGACCCAGCTCAGCCATACCCAATGCCCCTCCTTGTGGAGGTAGCGGTTCTCGAAGTTCACCGCGGGAAGCTCGCGCTCGATCATGTCCATTACGAGGGCGTTGGTTCGATCCAGGTCCTCTGGATGAATGAACTCGACGAAGGGTCGCGCGCGCAGCTCTTCCAGGGACCAGCCAAGCGTCTGCTCCCAGGCTGGGTTGAGGTCGACAAACTGACCGGTGTCCGCGTCCGCGGTCGCCAGCAGGCTCATCGACAGATCGAAGAAGATCTGAAGGCGCTCTGTATCCATCGTCGGCATAATATCCCCGATGGTGAAAACAGCCAAGCATCCGTGAATTCTCACTTCCAACCGCCCGGTTCCATCTCCCCGTGGGGTGTAACAGGCGCCAACGAGGCCACTCCATCCCTCCAGCACAGGCCAGGAGACTTGGATGCTTCGCTGGGTGGAATTATTGGTGATGGTGACGGGGGCAGCGTCCGGCGTACTCGCCGTGCTGATGGCCCTTGTCGCCGCGCTGGGATTTCCCTTCGCCGTCGTGGGTGCCCTTCTGGGGGCAGTGCTGACGACAGCCTGCGTGTGCTGGCTGGCGGGCCTTCACATGGCGTGGTCCTGGTTTGCGATACGGGCGGACGCGGATTTGGTGGTGCCGCCCAGCATCGACGCCGGCTGGAGCAGTTGGGACCGGCCGACGGTGCAGTTTCCGATGGCGGCAGTGATCGCGGCACAGGACCTGCCGGAGAACCGCAGACCTGCCTCAAGGCGAGCGCCGGCGGCCGCGCGTGTCCAGCTGGTGCGCGCTGCGGCGCAGGCGAGCCGACGCGCTCGCGAGCGCGGCACTACGCTACTCGATGGTGACGTCTCGCGTCGTGACCAACCCGGTCGCGTCCACCGCGCGGATCTCGGCGGTGGTCCCGGTCATGCAGCGCGCGATGAGATTGGTAGCGCCCGCCTGTTCGTAGGCCCACACCGTCCCTTCGGCGTCGGGCGTCAGACGGAAGACCGCGCCGTCGATGGTGGCGTCCACGTAGCTCAAATCACCGTCCGGGTCGGTCACCTCCACGACCAGGGAGACGATGACGTCCCCGTCGTAGTCACCGAGGTTCCCTTCCCCGGAGTAACTACCGCACTCGATGATCGGATCCCCCACCGACGGTGGCATGTCAGCCTTTGCTGACGCGCCGTCGTCGCCGCAGGCGGCGAGGGTCAGGACTGCGGCGAGCAGCGTCAGGCCCAGCGCGCGGGTCATTTGACCTCCCATGTGTCGCCACCGCCGAGCAGGTCCTGAAGGTCGCCGGGTCCGTAGAGGTCCTTGGCGGTCTCCAACTGTCCGTTGAGCAGCTCGTCGTAGGTCGGCGCCTCCACGTCCCGGAAGACGCCGATGGGCGTGGGCATGGTGGGGTGCGCCATGATGGCGAGCATGTGGTGGTAGGCCACGTGGGCCTTCTCGTCGTGGACGTGGATGGCGTCGATGCCGACGTCCTCGATGTTCACGATCTTCGGCTCGAAGCTCTCAAACACGATCCCCTGGGTGCCGCCAGCAAAGACGAGCGGCTTGCCGTCCTCGAGCAGCAGCTGCTCGGCGGCCTTGCCCTTGCGGTCGGTCAGCGGGGCGAACGCGCCGTCGTTGAAGATGTTGCAGTTCTGGTAGATCTCGACGAAGGACGTGCCCTTGTGCGCGTGGGCCCGCTCGAGCATCTCGCAGAGGTGTTTGGGCTCGCGGTCGATGGTCCGGGCAACAAAAGTGGCGTTGGCGCCGAGGGCGACGGACATGGGGTTGATGGGACCGTCGATGGACCCGAGCGGTGTGCTCTTGGTGCGCTTGCCGACCTCGCTGGTGGGCGAGTACTGCCCCTTGGTGAGGCCGTAGATCCGGTTGTTGAACAACAGGATGTTGAGGTCTACGTTGCGCCGAAGCACGTGGAGCAGGTGGTTTCCTCCGATGCTGAGGGCGTCGCCGTCACCGGTGACCACCCACACGCTCAGGTCGGGCCTGGTTGCTTTGAGACCCGTGGCGAACGCGGGGGCGCGACCGTGGATCGAGTGCATGCCGTACGTGTTCATATAGTACGGGAAGCGGCTCGAGCAGCCGATGCCGGAGATGATGACGAAGTTCTCCTTCTTGACGCCGAGCGTCGGGAAGACCTTCTGCACCTGGGCGAGAATCGCGTAGTCCCCGCAGCCGGGGCACCAGCGCACGTCCTGGTCGGTCTCGAAGTCTTTCTTGGTCAGCTCGACCTGGGTTCCTGCCGTCATGCCTCACCTGCCTCGAGGATGCCGCCAATGCGGGCGACGAGCTCCCCGACCTTGAAGGGCTGTCCCTGGAGTTTGTTGATTCCGATTGTGTCCACGAGGAAGGCGTCGCGCAGCAGACGGCTGAGCTGGCCGAGATTGATCTCGGCCACGGCGACCTTGCGGAACTTTCCGAGGAGCGGTTCGACGTTGGGCGCAAACGGCCAGATATGGCGCATATGCAGGTGGCTCACCTTGGCGCCGAGGCCCTGGTGGTGGGTGACAGCCTGCCGGATCGCGCCGTAGGTTCCACCCCAGCCAATCACGAGTACGTCGCCCTCGCCGTCCCCAAAGAGTTCGGCGTCGGGGATGCTGTTGGCGACGCGCGCGACCTTCTCTGCGCGCACCTTGTTCATGAACTCGTGGTTCTCGGGATCGTAGGAGACGTTGCCCGTGAGGTTCTGTTTCTCGAGTCCACCGACACGGTGCTCAAGTCCCGGCGTGCCAGGTTTGACCCACGGCCGCGCCAGGGTCTCCTCGTCCCGCTCATAGGGCAGGAAGTTGTCGGTGTCGGTCCTGAACGTGACGGGGAACTTCGGCAGTTCGTCCGCGTTGGGGACTTTCCATGGCTCGGCGCCGTTGGCGATGTAGCCGTCGGACATGAACATGACGGGGGTCATGTATTGGGTCGCGATGCGCGCGGCCTCCACGGCCATGTAGAAGCAGTCGCCGGGCGTCGCCGGTGCCACGATGGGGCAGGGCGACTCGCCGTTGCGGCCGTACATCGCCTGCAGGAGGTCGGCCTGCTCGGTCTTGGTGGGCAGCCCCGTGCTCGGGCCGCCGCGCTGGATGTTGGCGACGATGAGCGGCAGCTCCAGGATGTGGGCCAGGCCGATGGCCTCGCCCTTGAGCGCCACGCCAGGGCCGCTCGTCGTGGTGAGCGCCAGAGCGCCACCGAAGGCCGCGCCGATCGCCGAGCTCACCGCGGCGATCTCGTCCTCCGCCTGGAAGGTGCGGACGTTGTGGTTCTTGTGCTTGCTGAGCTCGTGGAGGATGTCCGACGCCGGCGTGATGGGGTAGCTGCCGAGGAACAGCTCCAGGCCAGCCTGACGAGCGCCGGCGATGAAGCCGAGGGCAGACGCCTGGTTGCCGGTGATGTTCCGGTAGGTCCCCGCGGGGATCACCGCCGGGCGAACCCGGTAGCTCTCCGCAAAGATCCCGGCGGTCTCGCCGTAGTAGTAGCCGGCCTTCATGGCGCGCACATTTGCGTCGATGAGGTCGGGTTTTCCGGCGAACTTCCCCTCCAGCCACTGCACGGTGTGGTCCAGGGGGCGCCCGTACATCCAGTAGGTCAGGCCCAGCGCAAAAAGGTTCTTGCAGCGGTCCTTGTCCTTCTTGGACAGGCTGGTGTTCTCCAGAGCGGTGCGCGTCATCTTGGTCAGCGGCACCTCGTGGACCCGGAAGCCAGACAGGCTGCCGTCCTCGAGTGGGTCGCTGTCGTAGCCTGCCTTGTCGTAGGCACGCTGGTCGAAGCTGTCGCGGTTGAGGATGACGACGGCGCCCGCCGTGAGGTCCTTGACGTTGTGGCGCAGCGCCGCCGGA
>CALBXO010000762.1 GCA_937890335.1 uncultured Pseudomonadota bacterium
AGCAGCGCGGCCAGGGCCAGGCACCAGATTCGTCTCATGCTTCCGTCCTCACTGCGTGGCATACACTCTCGTTTCCCGCCCTGACGGTGTACCACGGACAGAACGTGTTTGTGACCCACAATCCCCTTGACGCCGGGGTCCCGAATTGTGAGTTTCCCCCATCGTGACGACCCAAGCCAAAGCCCTTGTGCTGGACGGCGTGGACCAATTGGCCGCGTGGGCGCTGCGCGTCAGCGACGCCCAGGCGTCCGCGCCATTCCGGTTGTTCATCATGGCGCCCGGCTGCCGGACGCCGCTCGTGGTGACGGGCCCGGACGCAGCCCTGCAGCTGGGGGGTGAGCTGGTCGAGATCGATCTCGACACACTCCCGATCGCGGCCATCCGCGACGCGGACCACCCCGCTGGGCTGGTTGGCGCTGTGGCGACCTCGCGACGGCTTCCCGCCGAGGCCGTCCTATGGTGCCGCGACGAAGCGGCCCGGCGGCGCCTGATCCGCGCCAGCCTGGCGACGGGGCATGACGCGATCCAGACGGCGACAGGGACCCGGCCGACTGCCGACGGCACCGCCGCCGTGGCGGCGCCCTTGCTCCGCATCGCCCCGCCCGGCTGGTACACATTGGACCTCGCCCACGAGGAAGATCTCGCGCAGGTGTACGTCCCGGCCAGCGCGACGGGTTCCGTATGGACCCTCTGGGGCACGGAGTATCCGCTCGCGGATCACGTGGACGTGCACGGCGCGACCCAGGTGTTTCTGACGGGTGAGGGGCCGATGGGTTCGCGGCGCACAGTGGCAGCCCCCGTCTGGGACGACGTCTACCAGATGCTGCGGTTCGAGCTCTCGCCGGCCGCCACGGACGAGAGCTGGGCGGCGCCAGAGACCGAGCCGGCGCGGTTCACCATCCCTCTGCGGTTTGTGGTGACGCACCGCACCCGGACGCCCGCCATGTGGATTCTGGGGACCGACGGACGGGACCGACTCGAGCAACTTCTCGGGTCCATGGATGAGTCCGACGCAGACCAACTCCAGTTCGCCCTGCAGCGCGACGCGGGAGGCCGCGAGTACATCTTGCTCCGCGAGCGCCACGCCGAGCGAGGGCGCCAGCACATCGACTTCCCAGCGCTCGCCCTGGCCCCCTGGCACGAGTACCAGAACCTGTTCGTCCCCGTTGACCGCGACATCGAGCCGCTGCTACGGCGCGACAAGTACCGCGAGGTCTTTGGACTGCAGCCGCGCCGCGTCACGGCGGCCTGGGAGGAGGGCCCGGTCCTGCGGGTGGTGCACGTGGCGGAGGCCAGCTTCGAGCCGTTGACACGGTTTGTGGACTACATCGTCGGGGAGGGGGCCCAGGTGCTGCAACGTCTGGCGGCCAGCGCGGTCTTCGACTTTGGCAGGTACCGGCTGGTCCGGCGCGACGCCCCGGCGACCGAGCGCCCTCTGCCCGCTCAGGCCGCGCGGCCCAGCGTGGATGACGCGTTCCCGGTCGCCGAACCCGAAGTGGTCCACGACAGCCACCCGGCGGTCTCCCAGCCGCCGATCTCCGTCCCCAAGCCGACCGCCGCAGTCCAGAAGTCTGCCCTGGAGGAGCGGGAAATCGAACTCGAGACCGAGATCATCATCGAGGGTCAGTCGCCCGAGCGCTGGCGGATGCTGCGGACCGTCAAGTCCCAACTTGGCCACATCGACGAAGCAGCGCTGTGCGCCGTCGAAGCGATGTGGCTCGGCGACCCGCCCGCCTCTCTCGACGGTTCCACGGGCACATTCGCCGCGTTGTGGGCACAGACCAGGACCGCACCGGCGCCGGCGGTGGCCGCCCATTGGCTCACCGAGCTTCGGGGCAGCCTCGCCACGGCGCGCAGCTCGCTGCGCAAGAAGGAACGTTGGCTCCTGTGGGAGCGCCTCTTCGAGATCAGCCCCGACCCTGTGGGCCGAGCGCGCGTCCGGGAGGAGCTCCTCGACGAGATGGCGGACACCGGACTGCGGCCGCAGGACATCCCGGGCTTCATTCAGCGCCGCACCTACGAGACCCGGTTCGTCACCGGCGATGGATCGGCCGACGAGATCCACGCGGCACGTGAGATTCTCGAGCTGGTCGGAGACGCCGTCGAGGGGGCGGACACCGCCTGTATCACTCTGGTGGGTCGCGCAATCCTCGCGTACGCGGCGGAGCGGCTCGGGGATGAACTGCGCGCAGCCGACCTCCGCGATGACGGCGAGCGTGCTTTCAGCGCCGCCACCGACCTGAGCCCGACCGACAGGGCATGGCTGGCGCTGTACATGGGCGCTGGTTTGGAGCTGTACGCCGCCGGAACTGGCTGCGAGTGGCTCGCGCAATCCGCGGAGCTCCGGGAAGACGCGGTGGACGCGCCACTGGGCGCCGAGGAGCTCGCAAAGGTCGCGGCCTCCCTGTTGGAGCGCGGCGCCGCCGAGTCCCCTACTGCCTTCCTCGCCGCGGAAAACTTCCGCGCCCTCTACCCCTCAGAGCACAAGTACGCGGACGCCATCGCCATCCAAGGGGACGTGGAACAGCACATCCGTGCGGGCGAGTTTGACACCGCGTTGGCACTTATCCAGGCCGTGGCTGACGACATCGCCTCCGGCGGGCGGGAGTTGGAGCTGCGGCAGCTCGCCTGGCTGCTGGGCCATGTGGTCAGCGCTCTGACCCGGGTGGGTCGCGCGGCCGAGGGCACACACGTCCTGTCCCGCTTTGCGGAGGGAATCCCCGAGATTCGGACTGTGCCGATGCGCGCGCGCCTGTACTGCGTGCTGGCGCGCATCAAACTGGGCGAGGGCTTTCTGGAGTTTGGCGACCAGCAGCGCGGCATGGATTGGGTCTGCGACGCCGTGCGGGCCGCGTGGGACAGTGACCGCCCGCTGGTCTGGCTCGACCACCTGGACATGCTGTCCGCCGCGCTGGCCGCCATCGAGTCCGCGCCTGTCGAAGCCCGCGCCGCAGGTGTCGGCGCCGTGATCGAGGCGTTGTTCCTCAACCGCCCGCACGACCAGGACACGCCCGACTACCGACACATCAAGCTGCGGCTGCTCGACCACTGTCTGGAGGTGGGATTGAGCAAGGAGCGCCTGAGCATGAAGCGCTACAAACGCTACGTCGACGAGGATGAGTACCATGTCCGAAGTCGCATCGTCCGGAGGACGCCATGACCGAACGCTCGTTTGAGGAGCTGTCGGAAGACATCGACACCGTCCGCCAGCGGATCCTGGCGATGATGAACGCGCTCAAGACCTATTTTGTCGCCAAGGACGAAGTCATCGAGCTCATGACGCTCGCGACCTTGGCGCAGGAGCCGATGCTGCTCATCGGGCGGCCGGGCACCGCCAAGAGCGACCTGGTGATCCGCTTCTGCGAGGCGCTCGGTGTCACCGGCAACGAGTACTTCGAGTACATGCTCACCAAGTTCACCGAGCCCAGCGAAATCGTCGGCCCCATCGACATCGGACGGCTCAAGGAGGGCCGGTACGTGCGCAAGGTGGACGGCAAGCTGCCGGAGGCGCGGATCGTGTTCCTGGACGAGATCTTCAAGTCCAACTCCGCCATCCTCAACACGCTGCTCACGATCATCAACGAGCGGAAATTCTACCAGGATGGCAAGCCAGTTCCCGTGGCGATGCGGATGCTCTTCGCCGCAACCAACGAGATCCCCGAGTTCACGGAGCTGGACGCGCTCAAGGACCGTTTCGTGCTCAAGATCGAGTCCAAGAGCGTCAAAGACGACCACTTCGACGCACTGTTGGACGCGGGACTGACGGCGGAGGTCCAGCGGGCGTTCAACCTCAAGCCGTGGGCGAAGCTCTGTTCGCTGGACGACTTCGAGGCGGCCAAACGCTACCTGGACCACATCATGTACCGGGCCATGAATCCGGACGAGGGCCGGCCCAACCGGGACCTGTACTTTCCACCCGGACCGTACGCGGCGTTCAAGCGCATTCTCCAGACATTGGAGAAGGAAGACGGGATCGAGATCTCGGATCGAAAGGTGGTCAAGCTGTACAAACTGCTTCGCTGCCGCGCGTTCCTGTTTCACGGCGGTACGATTCAGCGCTCGGATCTTCAGATCCTGCGGTACATCCCGAACCGCGCACAGGACATGCAGCTCATCCACGAGAAGGTCGACCGACTCTTGCGCATCGACGCGTGACCCTCCTCGACGAAGAGGTCGTGGAGGCGTACGCGCTCGCGTCCCTGCGGTGGTCGGGGACCACCGGCTGGCGCGGTGACGCGGCCGTCGCCGCAGCCGGCCTTCGCGTCTGGACCAAGGCCGTCGGGGACGGGCTGGACCACCTTCCGTTCTTTCTCGCGCTGGACGTTCGTACGCTCGTGTCGGGCCACGCGCGCGTGCAGTATCCAGACGAGAGCCTGGCCGACGTCGACGTTCTTCTGCGCGCCCGCTACGAAAACGAGGCCATCGGGCGCTTGCTGCGGCACCGCCCGTTCGGGCGGGCGCGCGAGCTTGTGGACTTCCACGACACGGACGACGACCCCCGCCGGGCGGACCGTCTGGCGCAGATCATCCTTACGGCGCTGGCCCCCTGCTGGCCCCGGTTTGTCCAGGTGAACGCGGCGCATGTTCGAAGGCTCCGGATCGGGGCAGCCGCACCGCCCGCCGAGTCAGCCGTCGAGGACGGCGCGGCGCTGTGGCTGGATTGGCTCAACCGCAACGCGCTCACGGGGGCAGAAGACGCGGCAGTCGCGACGCTGGTGGACGCCGTGCGCGGCACGAACCCAGGTGGCCCCCGGCTGGACTGGACGCGGCTCATCCAGAACCGAGACTTGTTTGAGCTGGACCACCTCCCCGCCCTGGATCGCGAGTACCTGCGGCTGGGTGTCCGGCAGATCCTGGAAGTCCTGGACGACATCCCCGCACTGGACCCGCACGAGGTCCGCCTCAACGAGGAAGAGTCGGAGGCCGAGACCCAGTTCACCGATCAGAGCCACTACCCCACCGGGGGATTCTCCGAGCTGACCACGCGCGGTTCGTTCGAGAACCTTGTCCTCTCGGAGCTCATCTACATGGGCGAGGGGGACGCGGGCATCGACCTGTTCGATCTGCGCTACGTCGAGGGCGAGCTCCTCTACTACTCGCGAGACTCTGGGGAGCTGCGGCGAAAGCGCAGGCGGGCGGTCCTGGTGGTCGATCTTGCGACTGCCTTGGACTTGCGCCTGCCCGGCCACGACCACCAGCTCGTCGTGATGGTCGCGGGCATGCTTCTGGCGCTGGTCCGCGATCTGAGCCTGCTCTTCTTCCGCGACTCGCTCCTGTTCCAGATCCAATTGATACCTGGCGACGCGACCGACTCGGCGGCGCGCCTCAACGACATCCTTGAGATCCTGCTGGCAGGACCCATCCAGCACCGGCTCCTGGAGGTCCGCATGGAGGCGCGCCCAGAGGCCTGGCTCGAGGCGGGATCGAACACCAGAAAAACCTACGCTGTGCTTCTGAGTGCGGGCAGCGATCAGCTGACGGCGTGGGCGGCCGACGCTGCGACCAGCGGGCTGGCAGCACAGCCCGTCTTTGCGACAGTCGTCGACCTGCTCGGCGAGCGACACCTCACCCCCACGGGCCTGGTACTGGAGCGCAATTCCGAGGGCTTGGTGAAGCTGCACCGGTCAGTGCTAGAGTCCATCATGAACGGACGGGCGACGGTGGCCAGCTGAGCGTCCCGTTGCCGGACGCCCTGGGAGGGAGGCATGCGCGCACTCATCATTCTTGCCATCGCCCTGTCCGCCTGCGGCGACGCGACCGACAAACCTGTCGCGCCCGACGACGACGGCGGCGAGGTGGCGCAGGCCCCCGACCCCGGGCGGGTCACGCTGCACCGGCTGAACAAAGCCGAGTACAACAATACGGTCCGCGACCTGCTCGGCACCGAGCTGCGGCCGGCCGATGACTTCCCCGCCGACGACCACGGCTACGGGTTCGACAACAACGCGGACGTCCTGTCGTTGTCCCCCTTCCAGGTAGAGCTCTACGACCGCGCTGCGGAGGACCTTGTCAGCGAGGCCCTCGCCCCGGCCAGGACCAGCCCCGATGTGACCACGTACGAGGCCGAGAATCTCGGCGCTACGTCGGGCGCGCGGTGGCGGGACCAGGGGTGGCAGCTGCGGGCGGGCGGCGCCCTCGGTGCGGAGATACCGTTCGCAGGGACGGGCCGGTACGCGTTCACCGTTCGCGCCGGCACCGGTCATACGGGGGCCCCAGTCACGATGGGGCTGCGGATTGGGGGCGTGCTCGCGCGAGTCTGGACCGTCGATGCGCGCACCGACGCCGACGGAGAGTACAGCACGACGCTCGCAGCGGGTGCGGGGACCCAATTGGTGGAGATCGTAGCGCTCGCGGTGCCGGCGGACCCGGCGGACCAGACCCTGGCCGTGGACAGCTTCACCATCACTGGGCCCTCCGTCGCCTATCCCGTGGTCGTGCAGACCGATGCGTCCGCACTGGACCCCGGCGAGCCGTTTGGGGAGGCGAGCCGCGAAGACGGCACGTTCGTCTACCTCCAGGCCGGAACTCTGACACACGAATTCCAGGTGAGCCTGGGCGGAGAATACCGCCTCTCGGTCTCCGCAGCTGGCGACCAGGCCGGCGACGATCCGGTCCAAATGCGCACCCATGTCGACGAAACAGAGCGGGCGACTTTCGACGTCGAGGGGACCCGCGACCGGCCTGAGTACTTCTCGCTCACGCTCGACCTCGAGCCCGGCCCCCACAAGCTCGCCGTCGAGTTCGCCAACGAATTCCATGACCCGGAGCTTGGCGACAGAAAGCTTGTCGTCGGGCACATCCTCGTCGAGGGCCCCCTGCACCTGGCACCGACCAACGCGACCCGCGAGGCCATCCTGGCTTGCGGCGCCGAGCCGGGCTCGCCGGGCTGCGCGGAGGAGATACTCGCACGCTTTCTCCGTCGCGCATGGCGGCGTCCACCGCGCGGCCGCGAGTTGGACCGGTACCGCGTGCTGGTGGGACAGATCCTGGAGAGTGGCGGCAGCTTTGAGGAGGCCATCGCCGTCGCGCTTCGCGCCGCCCTGACCTCCCCCCACTTCCTGTTCCGCGTGGAGACCGACTCCGTCCCGGAGCCCCATCCGCTGACGGACCACGAGCTCGCCACGCGCCTGAGCTACTTCCTGTGGAGCAGCATGCCCGATGACGAGCTGCTGGCCGCCGCCGACGCCGGAGTGCTCGGCGACGACGCCGTATTGGCCGCCCAGACCGAGCGGATGCTCGCGGACCCCAGGTCGCGCGCGCTGACGGACAATTTTGCCGGACAATGGCTCCAGACGCGGGCGCTGTTTGACGTTGTCCCCGACTACAACGTGTTCCCAGCGTACGACGAGGCGCTCAAATACGGCCTGTACCAGGAGACCGCCGCGTTCTTTGAGACGTTCCTCCGTGAGGATCTGCCGGTGGGCCAGATGTTCAACGCCGAGTTTTCCTTTCCCAACGCGCGCGTGGCCGCGCACTACGGCATCGACGGCGTGACGGGGTCGGAGCCGACGCGTGTCGCGCTCAACGCCGGAGAGTCCCAGCGGCGCGGGTTGCTCACCCACGGTAGCGTCCTGACCGTCACCGCGTACCCAACACGCACCTCCCCTGTGAAGCGCGGCAAGTGGGTGTTGTCGCAGCTGCTGTGCTCCGAGCCTCCCCCGCCACCGCCTGGCGTGGAGGGGCTGATTGAAGAGGTCGACCCTACCGGCACGCTGCGCGAGCAGCTGGAGCAACACCGCGCGGACCCGTCGTGCGCGTCGTGCCACGCCCTGATGGACCCCATTGGTTTCGCCATGGAGGCCTACGATGGAATCGGCCTCTACCGGACGCTGGATCGCGGCTTCCCGGTCGATACGAGCGGCGAACTCATCACCGGCGAGACCTTCACGGATGTCCACGAGCTTGCGGACATCCTCGCCGAGGACGCGCGCGTCACCCGTTGCGTGGCCCGCCACATGACGACCTACGCGCTCGGTCGCGGACTCGAGTTTGAAGACAAGGCCCTGGCCGACGAAATCCACGCCGGATTCGTGGCGGACGGCAGTCAGTTGCGCAGTCTGGTTCATCGCATCGTCCGCAGCCGCCTGTTCCGCTGGCGACGGGCCCCGGAGGCCAACGAATGAAGAAGTTCACGCGACGTGCCTTTCTGGGTGGCGCCGGCGCTCTGGTCGCCCTTCCGTTTCTCGAGAGCCTCGCGCCTCGGCTGGCGCACGCGCAGACTCCCGCTGCCCAGCGGCTGCTGGTCTACTACGTGCCCAACGGTATCCACATGCCGGCGTGGACACCGGCGGGCACCGGGCAGGATTGGCAGCTGACACGGATTCTGGAGCCGCTTGGGGAGCTCAAGTCCAAACTCAACGTCGTCACCGGACTGGCGAACAACCCAGCCCACCCCGACGGACCCGGCGATCACGCTTCGGGCACCGCTGGCTTCATGACCGCTGTCCACGTCAACAAGACGGAGGGCGCGGACATCCTGAACGGCGCGTCCATGGACCAGATCGCGGCCGCTACGCTCGGCACGTCGACCCGTTTCCCTTCGCTCCAACTCGGGATCGACGGCGGCGGCAGCGTGGGAAACTGCGACTCGGGGTACAGCTGCGCCTACGCGCGGAACATCTCCTGGGCCGGCCCGCAGACGCCCCTGCCGAAGACCGTCAACCCCCAGGTCGTGTTCGACCGGCTGTTCGCGGGCTTCGATGCGCAGTTGTCCGACGCCGAGCGCGCGCGGCGCAAAGCGTACAAACGCAGCGTACTGGACACCGTGCTGGCCGACGCGGCCGACCTGCGCGGGGCGCTGGGACGAGGGGACCAGCACAAAGTGGACGAGTACCTGACGGGCATCCGGGAGCTGGAGACTCGGTTGGAGGAGACCCGTGAGGGTCCCGTCTGCGATGTCCCCTCGCGACCGCCTCGGCGCCTGCCGTACCCGGACCACGTCAAGCTCATGAGCGACCTGATGGTGCTGGCGCTGCGTTGCGACCTCACCCGGGTCATTTCGTTCATGCTGGGCAACGCCGCCAGCACGCGCGCGTACCCATTTTTGGGTGTCA
>CALBXO010000763.1 GCA_937890335.1 uncultured Pseudomonadota bacterium
CGGGAGTGGCACCGTCTTCTGGCTTCTCACCGCCCTCTGCGGGCTCGTCGCCGCCCTCGGCCGGCTCGTCACCCTCGTCTGCCCCTTCGGCCTCTTCCTTGCCCTTGGCCTTGGCCGCCTTCTTCTGAGCGGGCTTGACCAGGCGGCGGTACGAGAGCTCCTCGAGCTCCTCCAGCGCGACACTCACCGTCATTGAGACCTTGCCCTTCTCGTACGACTCCGCGTCCAGCTTGGAGGTCTCCAGCTTGTAGTTTCGCAGGGGGTCCGGCGGCGTCGTCCCGCTGTACTTGTGCATCGCGAGAATGATGTCGCGCTGCGCCGTCAGGGACAGCTTTCGCTGGTAGGGAGCCTTCTCGGCCTCTTCCTTGAACTTGATCGCCTTGTCTTCAATGCTCGTCGTGTACGTGAGGCGTCCGCCGGACTCGCTCCACGGGCTGCCCTCACCCCAGGTCTGCCTGTCGGTCGCCACACGGCCGGCAAACTCGTCCTTGTAGATGTCGCGCCGCAGCTTCTCGGCCTTGTCGAGTGCCTGCTTGCGCAGCTCCAGGGTCGTGCGGATGGACTTCATCTTCTCGTAGAAGTCGGCCGCCTCGCCGCGGGTCTTCTTGTCCTTGGCCAGCGTGTCGCCCCGCTCGACGAAGTATTTGCCAAGGTGCTCGTAGGCCTTGTCGGAGGCCTGACCTCGGTTGCGCGTGTCCACGACCTTTCGCAGCGCCGCCTCATACGCAAGCGACGTCTTGTCTTGCATCGCCTCGGCCTCGCTGAGCAGGAGGTTCTGGAAGCGCGTGTCCACGTAGAGCTGACGGCCCTTGTCCAGCTTGGAGGCATACACCTTCTCGAAGTATTGGTGGGCCTTGGCGTGGTCGCCCTTGTCGGTGTAGACCTCGGCCAGACCCACCTGGGCCTCGAAGTTCTTCGGGTTCAGGGCCAGGGCAGCGTCAAAGGAGGCGATGGCCTCGGGGTACTGCTTCTGCAGCAGGTGGATGCTGCCCTCGTGCGCGAGGGTCGGTGCGTCCTTCTCACACCCGGTCGTGGTTACCCACACCGCGAGAATCAAACTCGCTGTCGCGAGGGTCCCGGCAAAGCGTTTCATCGTCGTATCTCCTGGCCATTTTGCATGCGCCGTCATCGTACTCATGGAGGTTGCCATGTCAATCGTGGCCGACGGTTCCGGCATCCCACAATACATCACGCAGACCGGAGGCGCGCTCGATCCGGCGGTCGATCGTCGCCCTCAGCACTTCTTCGGGCGCGTAGACCGTCACGGTTTTTCTGGCGCGGGTGACCGCGGTGTAGAGCAGCTCCCGTGTGAGAATCGGGCTGGTCTCGGGCGGCAATAGGATGGCGACAGAATCGAACTCCGAACCCTGGCTCTTGTGTACCGTCATCGCGTGGCAGGCCGTGTGGTTTGGCAGCCGCGCAGGGGCCAGCGCCCGCAGTCCACCGCCCGCTGCGCTGAACCACGCTCTGGGCCCGTCGCCATCGTCGAGCACGATGCCGACGTCACCGTTGTAGAGGTCGAGCACGTAGTCGTTCTCCACCACCAGCAAGGGCTCCCCGGCTCCGACGGGCCTGGCCTTGGCCACGGCGAGCTCCACCTTTGCGTTGACCGCGTCCACACCAAATCGCCCGCGCCGGTGCGCGCACAGGACGCGGAAGCGCGAGAACGCGGCGAGCTTCGCCGCCGGACCGTCGGCGTGAATCCACTCCGCGAACCCCTCCATGGCCTCGTCGATCAGCTCGCCGGGAAGCGACACCGCGCCGGGCGCGTATCCGACCCAGCGCACATCGGGGTGCTCGTCTCTCCGCAGCATCTCCAAAACCTCCTGGGCCCGACCTGCATTGACCGCCCGTGCGACGCGCCCGATTCCGCTGTCGTCGCCAAAGCGCCACGAGTGGGTCAATTGCACCAGGCAGTCGCCGAGCGGCCCGCTGGGCACGGACGCGTCCCCGACCGACGACGGCACCGCGTCCGTAGCAATCTCGCCCACGGTTGTTGCCCAGCCCGGTGTGTAGGCCCATGGGTCGCCGGCGTTGCAGATGTCACCCAGAACGGCGCCCGCCTCCACGCTGGCGAGCTGGTCCTTGTCTCCGAGCAGGATGAGCCTGGCGGACTTGGGTACGGCGGAGACCAGGCGGGCGAGCAGCGCGAAGGCAATCATCGACGCCTCGTCTACGATGATGACGTCGGCGGCGAGCGGGTTGTTGGGTCCATGCCGAAACTCGGTGGCGCGACCCACGTAGCCGAGCCCACGATGAATCGTGCGGGCATCCACCGGGATCGCGGCCTTCACGGCGTCGGAGACATCCAGATCGGGCACAGCGCGCTGAATCGCCTCACCCATGCGTGCCGCGGCCTTGCCCGTCGGTGCCAGCAGCTCGATCTGCGGCGGCCTTGTCCCGGCGGCCAGCGCCTGTTCCACGAGCAGCGCGAGGATGCGCACCACCGTGGTGGTCTTGCCGGTGCCCGGACCGCCGGAGACGACGGTAAACGAGCGCAGCGCCGCTGTGAGCGCGGCGACGCGTTGCAGGTCGGTCCCGCTTGCGGGAAACAAGCGCCGCAGTCCGTCACTGAGGATGTCGACGTCCACATCGGAGCGCAAGAGCGAGGCCCGGGAGAGCAGCCCCTCGCCCAGGCTGCCCTGGTGCCCATGGTACCGCGCCAGGTACAGCCGCCCCCGCGCGTCCAGAACCAACGGGGCGCCCGCCCCCGCGACCAAACCCGACCCCGCCACCTGCGCGCGCCAAGCAGGGGCGGCGGGCCAGGTCGCGGCGGCGAGTGCCTCTTTGGCGTCTGCGTCGGCGCCCGGCGGGGCCATCACCGACGGTTCCTCGGCCACCAGCAGATCAAAGTCCAGGCAGACATGCCCCTTGCCCACGTGCCGGCTCGTCAGCGCAACTGCCAGGGCCACCCACTCGCTCTCCTCGTGTCCCAGACGACACAGCGTCTGGGCGAGGTGCACATCGATGGGACGCAGAATGGAGGCGTCCCGCAGGGCGACAAGGGTAGGTACACTCACGTGGGTCTCCCGTCGAGCGCGGCGTCGAGCGCCTCTACGAGCTCCAGTGACGGCCGGTCTGCGAAGACACCCTGCCCGTCCGGGCCGAGGCCGCGCAGAAAGAGGTACATCGCGCCGCCCATATGCGTCTCGTAGTCGTACCCCGGCAGCCGTCGCCTCAGGTACCGATGCAACGCCACCGTGTAGAAGTGATACTGGAGGTAGTAGTGGTGCTCGGACATGGCGTCGACGAGGTGCTCAGCGCCGTAGTCCGACGGGCGGTCGCCGAGGTGGTTGGTCTTGTAGTCCACGACGTACCATCGCCCGTGCCAGCGGAACACCAGGTCCAGAAACCCGGTCAGGAACCCTTTGATCGGCTCGGCTGGCAGCGCCGCCACGCGCTCGGGATAGGACGGCGGGACATTCCCGAACTCGCCGAGCGCTGTCGCGAGTCGCGCGACTGTGAGCGGTCCGCCACCGGTGCCGAGCGGAAGCAGGAACGACATCTCGTCGAGCCGGTCCACGCGTGACAGCGCCCGCAGCGGCATAGGCTCT
Source organism: uncultured Pseudomonadota bacterium (assembly GCA_937890335.1). Classification (GTDB taxonomy): domain Bacteria; phylum Myxococcota_A; class Bradymonadia; order Bradymonadales; genus CALBXO01. The sequence goes on from CALBXO010000763.1 coordinate 3,555, forward strand.
CCCTGCGTCGGCAGCGGTACGTCCAGCATGGAATCCAGAGCGCCCGCAAGTACGTCCGTCCACTTCTGCGGGTCCACACCCCAGACCGTGAGTTTCTCGGCAACCAGCGCATCCAGCGCGCCGCGCTCCCGGGGCTCAAAGTCCAGCTCCTCGAAGATCTCATGCACGAGACTTCCTGGCCCCGGCCCTCGCGGAAAATCGTGAAGCACGACGCGCTCCTCGTCCGCCACCGCCTCGGCCCTGGCCGGGTCGTCGCCTTCGTCAGGAGTCCACTCATGGTCCTGACCGCTGGTGAGCCCGGAAAAGCTGGTGCGTCCCCACCGCCGTTGCACCCGTGGAGCCTCATCGGGCGCGATGAGGTCCACCGCTGGCCGCGGGGTCGGTTGGCGGCGACCGCCCCCGAGATCCTGCGCCACACGTACGAGCACGTTGCCGTTGGACGCTGTCGACAGCGCCTCAAGGCGCTGAAGCAGGCGCTGGTCGCTGCCGGATTTGAGCTCTCCCAGGACTTCCACGGCGGCGTCAATCTCCGGCCGCTCCACCTGCTTGTCTGGGGCGTGAAGCAGGTAGGCCAGCGGGGACTTCTGGCACTCCTCAAAGGGCCCCCACACCACGGTGCAGCGGTGGCGCGCACGGGTGATGGCGACGTAGGTGACGCGCAGGTTCTCCGCGAGCGCCTCTACGGTGGCCGCCTTCAGGCTGCGCTTGAACGACGCGGAGCCCAGATCCAGACAGAGCCGGTCTTCGTCGTCGCGATCGTGAAACCTGGGGAACGTCTTGTCGTCCGAAACAAGCAGGCGTCCCATCCAGAGATAGGGGCAGTAGACGATGGGGTATTCAAGGCCCTTGGCGGCGTGGATGGTCAGCACCTTGACGGAGCCCGCATCCCGCTCGAGTCGCAGCTGCGTGGCGTCCTCCTCGAGCTCCTCTCCCGCGATCCGGTTCGCGCGGGCGCGCAGGAGCCACGAGACAAGCCCCGCCGGATCCAGCTTTCTGCCTGCCGACGTGCGACCGAGCAGCTCGCCGAGATGTCGGTAGTTGGTGAGCCGCCGCTCTCCGTCGACCCAGCCGAGCAGCCGTGCCCCCACCCCGCTGTCGTCGAGCAGGCGGCGGAACGCCGGCAGGAAGCCCCGCGACTGCCAGTCCTCGCGCCAGGTCTCAAAACGTCCGACCCATAACTGCCAGCCGTCGGCGTCGTCTTCGAGCTCGGTCAGGTCCGTGGCAGACATGCCCAACAACCGGGTCGCCAGCGCCGCACGCAGCGCCCTCCGGCTGCGCGGGCTGACCACCGCGGACAATACACGGGCGACCTCGCCGGCCTCGTCGCTGTCGAGGACGCTCGCCCGGCCCATCAGCGCGCAGGGCACGCCCACGGACCTGAGGGCGTCCTGGATGCCGCGGGCCTGGACGTTGGTCCACACGAGCACCGCTACATCCCCGGCCTCCACGGGCCGCCCATCAATCTCTGCACCGGACTCCAGCAACTGCGCTACGTCGGCCGCGATGAGGTCCGGCAGGTAGCGCTCCGCCCAATAGGCTGAGATGAGCTTCTGCTTCCGCGACATTTTCCCGCGGCGAGGAACAAAGAGGAACTCGAGACCCGGCCCGCGCGTGGAGCCGGCCGGAAACGTCAGGCGCTCTCGGTCACTCTCGGCCTCCACCGGGTGGTAGCCGATGAGTTCTTGTTCAAACACGAACGGCCGCGGGACACGTCCAAACAGCGAGTTGACGGCGCCAATGAGCGCGGGGTCACTGCGCCAATTGCGACCCAGGGTGAACGAGCGGCCCGTCGCGTCCTGCTTGGCGCGCAAGTAGGCAAACACGTCCGCGCTGCGGAAGGCGTAGATGGACTGCTTGGGGTCTCCAATCAGGAAGACACTCGCGCGGCTGCCGCGGTAGGCGCGCCGGAAGATCTCATATTGGGCGGGGTCCGTGTCCTGAAACTCGTCGATGAGGACCGCGCGGTACTGGCCAGACAGCGCGCGACCGAGCGCGGGACCGCGCTCCCCTCCCAGCGCGTTGCGCAGGATGTGGATGAGGTCGTCGAACGCCTCGACATTGTGAGCGTGCTTGCGCGCCGGCAGCTCGTCGCGCACATAGCGGACGAACTGCCGTTTGAGGTCCAGCACGTCGATCCCCGGACCATCGGGCCCGAGTTCGACCTGCTCCGCCAGTCGATTTCCCTCCAGCGACGCTTCCAGCGATGGGAGCAGCTTTGCGTCCGGTCGCTGCGCGACCACGGAGGCGAGGCGCCGCAGCGTGAACGGGTCCACGCCCTGGGCCGCCAACGCCTTGATTGTCGCGCGATCTGCTCCCTCATAGACGGTGCGCGCCCAGAAGTCGTACGCGATCTCGTCGATGAAATGGGACTGGTCGGTGATCAGCGTGGTGTCAAAGCGTACGCCGCTCTCAAACGCGTGTTGGTGCAGCATGCGGTGGCAGAACGCGTGGAGCGTCAGAATGGGCGCCTCGTCAAAATTGCGCAGCGCCGTCTGCAGGCGCACCCTGTCGTGGGCGGGATCAAACCGCCCTCGGCGTCGGGCGACCAGCGACGCCAGGTCCGGGTCAAACCCGTAGTCCAACCCTCCAAACGCCGCCACGGCGCAGCGCAGTCGCCGCCGGACTCGGTCCTTGAGTTCAGCGGTCGCAGCCCTGGTGAACGTGACCACGAGAATGTTGCCCACCTCGACGTTGGGCAGCTCAAGGAGCATCCGGAGGTACAGCGTCGTGATGGTCCAGGTCTTCCCCGTACCCGCGCTGGCTTCGATGAGATTTACGCCGTGAAGGTCGACGTCAAGGGGGCGTAGAGGCTGCACGTCTACCACCCCTCATGGTTGAGCATGGGCGCAAAGATGGTCCGCGTCAGCAGCGCGAAGGTCACCTGCGCATCCCCAGTGTCCACAAGAAAGTCAGACGCGATGGGATCCAGGCCGCCAAACACCTGCGCGACCCATGGACTGCGGCTGTCCCCGAAGCGCCCGTAGAAGTTTCGCCGCGCCGACTGTTCAGCCCAGCGCTGCCTGAGCTCAGGGTCGACGCGCTGTTTGCGATCATCCCACATGAACGACAGGCAAGCGTCGGGAAAGAAAGGCAGGGCGGCGCGCTGCCCTGCCCAGAAGAACTGGACCAGCTCCGCCAGTCGCAGCTGCGCGTCCGCGACCGCGCGGTAGTCCTTCACGTCGGGCTCCGTGTTCTTCCGCGAGAACGGAGGCCCGATGGCGACCGAACTCGTTGGCACGTCGGGCAGCGCCTGGAGAACCAGGTGGTGCAACCACGCGTCCAGGCGCGCCCGCGCGTTGAGCTTCGAGAAACCGCACGCGACCCGACCCACAGGGTAGACCTGACCAATCTCGCCAACGAGCCGCGTGTCTCCAATCTGGAGGTCCACCGGGATGGGGTCCCGCGCCGGCTGATCGCCCGTGTGCCGACGGAACACGGTCGCGATGCGACGCGCGGTGTCATGGATTCCCTCAAACAGGTCCTCCCCGTGGGCACCGAGCGGGAGTACGCCCCGGGCCTGCAGCAACGCCAACAGGTCGGCCGGCGTCTGGCCAGCGGCGACTCGCTCGACCAGCTCGCTGCCCACCGTCCAGCGCTCCAGCGCGTCCAGGTGCAGCGGCTCGCGCGGGCGCAACACCTCCTCTTGCTCTTCCAGGGACAAGCCCAGGCGCTTGGAGACGAACCACTTCACCGGGCGTTTGAAGAAGCTGATGAGATCGCTGAGCGACACCTCCCTGACGCCCTCCGCCGGCGGCAGCGGCTCCGACACAAAGACGGGCGCGGTGTCGGACGGCGCAGCGAGCGCGAGCGCCGCCTCGTACTGCGGCCACGCGTAGCTTGGCGGCAGCCCCCCGTCCGCAGAGAAGTACAGCGGGCTGAAGGGCTGGAGTGGGTGGCGCGTCACCACGTGCTGCGCTGTGTCGGGTTCCAGCACGTCCAGCAACTCACTGACGACCACCGACGGCGGCACCGGCGTGTTGTCCCGGACGCTCTGCCCCACGTGAAAGACCAGCATCTGGTCGCGCGCGGAGAGCAGAGCCTCCAGAAAGATGAATCGATCCTCGTCGCGCAGCGAGCGGTCGCCGCGCTTGGGGTGGCGCGCGATCTGGTCGAAGCTCGGCGCGTGCGACACGCGCGGGAACGCGTCGTGGTTCATCCCCACCAGCGCGACCACGCGGAACGGGACGCTGCGCATCGGCAGGAGTTGGCAGAACGTCGTAGCCCCGGAGAGATAGACCCTGGAGTTCCGCTGGTCTTCAAACTTGCGCTGAATGACGCTGGTCACGACGTCGACCGAGACATCCTCGTCAAAGCCGGCGTGCTCGCACCGCTGACGCGTGTCCTCGAGCACCTCCCGCAGTTGTCGGAGCTCCACACCCAGCTCGCCCTCGTCGGACAGGAGCGCATCCGCGAGCGCCAGCAACTGGTCCACGTGACGGGCCAGCGGACGCGGCGTCCGAAGCACGGCGCGCGCCGCGAACAGGACGTCCAGGAAGTCGGCGAAGCGGCCCAGCACCTCTGTGACGCGCCCCTCCATGTCCGAGTAGGGCAAGACGCGACCCCACGCCGTGTCGCCCGTGGCGACACCGAGCATGAGCCGATCCATGCCGAACGCCCAGGTGTTCTCCCGCAGCGCCGGTTGCCCAACCTCGGCGCGGTGGTGCTCGTCCTGGCCCCACCGAATGCCGGATTCCGCCACCCAGCGCTCAATCGCCATCACGTCGTCGCTGTCAAAGCCAAACCGGGTGCGAACCGCCTCACGACCGAGCAGATCCATCACGTCGGGCGCCGGAAGCCGGCCCCGGATCAGCCCCAGCGCCGTCAGGAAAGTGTCCGCCACCCGGCCCGTGGCTCGCAGGGCCCGGTCGCTGATGGCGTAGGGTATATGCCCCGGCTCCCCTACCTGCGCGGCGCCAAAAACAGCGTCGATCAGCGGCGCATAGTCCTCGATGTTGGGCGCGAGAACGGCCACGTCCGCCGGTTCCAGACTCGGGTCCGCGGCGAAGGCGGCCAACAGCCGGTCGTGCAGAGCTTCGACCTCCCGCAGCGGCGAGTGGCAGGCGTGCACCTCAAAACTCTGGTCCAGGCCACCATACGGACCTGGTTCCAGGTCCAGCAGTCCCGTCTGTATCCGCTCGAGCAGTGTCTCGGAGCCCGGCTCTGCATGGAGATCCACTCCGGTTTCACGGTAGCCGCGCAGCTCCTCCAACATCACCTGGAAGTCGCGGCCAAGGCGCCCGAGCGACTCGAGCAGCGGGTGGCCCTCTCCGAGATGGAGGTCGTCGGGCGCTACTGTCGGCGAGCCGAGCAGAGTCATCTGCCTCGCGCGGGGGCCTTGCAGATCACCCCAATAGTGCCGGCTCGGAGACAGCATGAGCATGTGCACGTCCGTCCGGTTGCCGAGGGCCTCCAGCACGCGCAGGTACAGCGGCGCCAGCGTGGAGAGCCCAAAAAGACAGGCTCGCTCCGGCAACCCAGGCAGCCGCTTCTTGCCGGCGCGCAA
>CALBXO010000764.1 GCA_937890335.1 uncultured Pseudomonadota bacterium
CGGGTCCTCCATTGTACGACGCCTTCTTCTCCTCACCCCTCGCCGCCAGCTCTGCGCCCGCAAAATTGCGCGAGGCCTCCGCCGCGTTGGCAGCTGGCAACGAGGGCCACGCCAGGGCACTGCTCGGGGCCTGGATCGAATCGCACGCCGAACATGAGCTCGCGCCGCGCGCGGGGTTTGTCTACGCGTGGCTACAGGCGGAAGCTGGTGAACACGGAAGCGCGGCGACCCACTACGAGCGGTCTGGCAACCGGTATCCGCTGCTGCAAAACCACGCGTTCTGGCTGGGCGCCCAGGCGGCCTACGACGCTGGCGACTACGACCGGGCGATTCGACTTTGCCGGGCGATTCCGCCCAATGACAGCTACGGGGCGGCGTCGTCGGTGCTGCGCGGCCGAGCCATGTTGGCGCTCGGTCAGACCCAGGCGGCCATCGACGTCTTCTCCGCGGCGGCGACCGCCCACCCGGATGCCTGGTTTGGGCGCGACGCTGCCCTGTATCTCGGCCTGGCTCTCGAAGAGCGCGGTCGGTACGTGGAGGCGGGCCGGGCGTTCCACCAGCTGACCGTCGTGGACGCCGGCAACTGGCGCGAGCGCGTGGCCAAGGAAGGGATCAGCCGGGTCAACAAGAAGCTGTCCCGCGCGGATCGGGCGGTCCTGGAAAAGCGGACGGCGTCGCAGCGGATCGCCCGCGCGGAGGCGCTCAACAGCAAGCATAAGTCGCAGCAGGTTCTGGACGAAATCGGGGCCTGGCTGGAGGGCAAACAAGCGCCCAAGAGTGGTTCAAGAGCCTGGTGTGATGCCAAGAATCTGCAAGGGATCGCGCGGCGCAAGCTGCGCGACCATACGGCGGCAACGCGCAGCTTCGAGGCGTTCCTGGGGTCGTGCAAGGGTCATCCAGAGACCTTGAAGGTTCTGTTCTCCGGCGGTCGCAGCGCATGGACGGCCCACCAGGACAAGACGGCACTGCGCCTCTTCGCGAGGGTGTGGACCGAGTACCCCAAACACAGCTACGCCGACGACGCCGTGCTTTATGCGGCACGCATCCACAAGGCGGCCGGGCGCGACGCGGCGGCTCGCAAACTTCTCGCTTTCCAGATCAAGACCTTTCCAAAAGGGGACATGCTGGCGGACGCCCACTGGCAATTGTTTCACCGCGAGTACGCGGCCAGGCGCTTTGCCAAGGCAGTTGCGTACGCGGAGCGCGTGAAGGACTCCGGGGAAGACACGCTCTACACCCGCGGCCGCCTGCGCTACTTCACCGGCCGCGCACTGGAGCAACAAGGAAAGAAGAAGGCGGCCGTCGCGGCGTTTGAGAAGGTGCTGACCGAGGCCCCCATGAGCTACTACGCACTGCTGGGACTGGGCAGGATCGAGAAATTGGACGCCACCGCCTACAAGCGTGCCGTCGCTCGGTTCAGCGAGCGCGAAGCGACCCCCACGCAGTGGAGCATAGAGCCGGCTGATCTGGTGAGGGACCCGCACTTCACGCGGGGGGTCGAGCTGTTGCGCCTTGGCCTCGAGGGCGAGGCCCGGAAAGAGTTTGACAGGCTGCGCCGCGCCCGCGCGGGGGACGACCAGGTGCTCTGGACGCTGACGATTCTCTTTGACCGAGTGGGCGCGTTTGAGCACAGCCACGACATCCCGAGGCGCGAGATCAAGGAGTTTGGGCAGGCGTGGCCGCTGGGGGTTGAGCGCGGGCGGTTTGAACTCGCCTACCCTCGCCCCTACCTGGCTGATGTTCAACACTGGTCGCAGAAGCGCGGGATTCCGGAGGAGCTCGTCTACGCGATCATGCGCGAGGAGTCGGGCTTCAACCAGCGAATTGAGTCCTGGGCCGGTGCCGTGGGGCTGCTTCAGCTCATGGTCCCGACGGCGCAGAGCGTGTCCAAGGAGGCTGGGGCGGGGAAGGTCAACCGCTCAGACCTGCTCGAGGCGGGCACCAACATCCAGCTCGGCACCCAGTTCCTGGCCAATCTGATGAAGGGATACGGAGGCCATCCGGCCGTCACGATCGCCGGCTACAACGGCGGTTTTGGCAATGTGGACCGCTGGCTCAAGGAGCGCGGAAAACTCTCGCTCGACCTGTGGGTGGAGGAAATCCCCTACGGCCAGACCCGCCACTATACAAAGAGGGTGTTGACCACGATGTGGACCTATCGCTGGCTCTACGGCTCCAAGGAAGAGCGCATTCTCGCTGTGTCGCAGAAACTACCGGCTCCAACTCGATGAGTCCGCAACCTCGGGTACAGATCACGGGCGCGGTGTCGCTCGAGGAGCTGGCGCTTGTTGTGGCTCCAGGGGTCAACCTGGGCGTGCGCCCCGTAGATGCGCTACGTGAGGCGCTCCCCGACGGCGGTGTACTCGAGTGGACTGACCACGAGCTTGGGCGGGACGGCTTCGGGGTGGAGGCGACGGCGTCCTGGCTGCGGGCCCGTCTGGCGGCGGAATCTGAGTCGGACCGTCCGGTGCTCGTCAGCATGCTCGACGCGCTGGAGAGTGGCGGCGGGCCCACGCTGTTTGACTATCTGATGGCCATGTTCGACGACGCCAACTGGGAAGTGCACTTGGCGTAGGAGCCCGTCGACCGGGCCACCAGCGCGCGGCTTGCGCTATTGGCGGGCCAGCGTTGCGACGAATTTGTCCTGAATCTGGCGGTAGGTCCACGCACCACCCGGCGCGTTGTTCATCAGCACGGAGTAGGCAAAGCGCCTTCCGCTGGCCGAGGTGACGTACCCGCTGAGGGTGGACACGCGGTTGAGGGTTCCCGTCTTCGCACGGGCGGTCCCCGCCGCGGGCGTGCCCCTCATCCTTCCCGCGAGCGTCCCGTCGACGCCCGCGTTGGCGAAACTGCTCAGGTACTCCGGCCAAATGTCGGCCCGCCCTGCCATGTACGCGAGCACGGTGGTGAATTGGCGGGCGCTGAGCTCGTTGGCGTCGTAGAGCCCGGAGCCGTTGGTGAGCTTGTAGCCGTCCCGTGCGACCCCCGCCTTGTCGAGGAAAGCCTGGACCTGCTCGGTCGCGCCCGCCCAGGTCGCGGCGTCATCGCCGAGATCCAGTGATTTGAAGAGCATCTCGGCCATGAAGTTGTTCGAGTACTTCTGCATCAGTCCAATGAGCACCGGGACGCTCATCGAGGAATGGCCCGCGAGCAGGGTGCCGGCGCCGCTGTGTGGACCGCGTCGGACTTCCCCGGTGACCGTGATTCCCAGACTCTCCAGCGCGCTCTTCATCAGGTAGCCCGCGTAGAGGCTCGGCTCGTCCACGCGCTTGCGCACGGTGGCGCCGCCTCCGGGCCAGGTCTTCCCGCTCACGATCAGTCGCGTCCGTCCCTTGCCAGCCCGGACTTCCACACTGAGCTGCGCCTTGCCGACCTCCTTCCTGCTCGCGACCGTCGTCGCCGAGTTCTCGACGATGGCGTAGTCGTTTGGGGGGTCAAAGGACACCGACGGTTTTGCGCCGACCTTGCCGGGCACAATGATGACGGTCATCGCGCTGTAGCTCGCCGAGACGGCTGCCGTACTGGCGCGGTAGGGGGCCTGTTCCGACTTCTGATCAAAGGCGGGGGGCAGGAACGCGTCGTCGTAGGCGGTGTCGTCTACCACGAGGTCACCGCTGACCTCTCGGATGCCTTTGCGTCTGAGGCGCTCGGCCATCTCAAGGAGATGGTCCCAGTGAAGAAATGGGTCGCCGTTTCCGCTCAGGTACAGATCCTGGACCGTCTTTCCGGAGCGTTTGCCGCGCAGCTCGGTGCGGAAGGTGAACGCCGTCCCGTGGGTGTCGAGCGCGGCGGCTGCGGTGACGAGCTTGATGTTGCTCGCAGGGTTCAGGCGCTCGTCGGCGTTCCGGGTGTACACCGTCTCGCCGGTGGCGAGGTCCACGACGCAGGCTCCGACTTTGGCCTTCTTGAGCCGTTTGTCACCCAGCAGCCTGTCGAGCTCGGCGGTAAGGGGGTCCGCCTCCACCATTTCGCCGGCGTCCTTGGCGGGCGGGTCCTGGGCGGCGGCGGGTGCGCAGAGCAGGAGCGCTGCGAGGAGAACGATGGTCTGGAAGTTCATCACGTATGGATCAGCGCCCGTAGCGCCCTTTGTATTTCGCGTGGACGCGGCGGTTGTCTCCCCACTCCACAATCTCAAGGTCAACCTTCACCTTGCCCTTGCGCACGATGTCGAGATCCTGTGCGGCTGCGTAGCTCAAATCGATGATGCGGCCCTTGCGGTAGGGACCGCGATCGTTGACCCGAACAATTACGGTTTTGAGGCTCTCACGATCCACCACACGCACCAAAGTGTTGAAGGGCAGGGTCTTGTGGGCGGCGGTCAGGGCGTACATGTCAAACGGCTCACCGCTGGCGGTCTGGCGCCCATGGTGGGTCTCTCCGTACCACGTGGCAAACCCCTGCACTTCGCCGTTTTCAACCGCGCGCGTGGGCGTCGCCGTGCCGCCGCGGGCAGCGGGGGGCGCCCCGGTGGTCGCCGGAGTGCTGGCGGCCCCGCAGCCGGTAAGAAGCACGAGCAGGATGGGTGTCGCGAGGCGCATTACCGTCAGGGTCGCAACAGACGGGCCGCGCCGCAAGTTTGTAGCCCGTCTGGCCCAACCGCCGCGACAGACTGCCGCGCACGCGCAGCTTCGAGATCCCCTTTGCTCCACAGGCACATGCAGGTACACACAGCTGTCCGCTACAGGAGCCAGACCATGACCGACTCCACAATCCTCATCTATGGCGCGTATGGCTACACGGGTGAGCTTTGCGCCCGCTTTGCCCGCGACCAGGGGTTTGAGCCCGTGCTCGCCGGCCGGAACCGCGCCAAGGTCGAGGCCGTGGCGACCCGCTACGGGCTGCCTTCCCGCACGTTTGGTCTGGACGACAAGCGCGCCCTCGACGCGGGGCTCGACGGTGTGGGGGTCGTGCTCCACTGTGCCGGCCCATTTTCCCGCACCGCGGGGCCCATGCTCGACGCCTGCGTGCGCAGCGGCGCCCACTACCTGGACATCACCGGGGAAATGGAGGTCTTTGAGACCGTCGCCGCCGGCAGCGCACGCTTTGCGGCGGCGGGCATCATGGCCATGCCGGGCGTGGGGTTTGATGTGGTCCCGTCGGACTGCCTCGCCGCCCACCTGAAAGAGGCTCTGCCGGACGCGTCCGAGCTGGAGCTGGGCATCCACTTTGGAGGTGGGATGTCCCACGGCACCGCGACCACCGTCGTGGAGAACCTCCACCGGGACAGCGCTGTGCGCAGGGGCGGGACCATCCGGTCCATCAAAGCCGGGTCCCTGAGCCGCACCATCGATTTTGGCAGCGGCCCCAGGGCAGCGATGGCCATCCCGTGGGGCGATGTCTCGACGGCCTACCACAGCACCGGGATTCCCAACATCACCGTGTATGCAGCGGTCCCAGCGGGTGCGATTCTGGGGTCCCGGCTGACCTCGCCCGTGAAATCCGTGTTCGGACTCGGCCCGGTCCGCCGACTCCTTCAACGGTGGGTCGATTCCCAGCCGGCCGGGCCCACGGATGCCAAGCGCAAACGTGGCCGCACCCGGCTTTGGGGTGAGGTTCGCAACGCTGCCGGCGACCGTCGTCAGGCTCGGCTCGAAGGCCCGGAAGGGTACACGCTGACGGCGCTGACCGCGCTGGCTGCCAGCCGGCGGGCGGCCTCCGGTGACGCCCCGGTCGGGTTTCAGACGCCGTCGAAGGCGTACGGCGCCGACTTTGTCCTGGAGTTCGAGGGTGTTGTGCGTGAGGACGCACACGTACCGTTCTGACACTTCCTGTCAGGGGCAGGTCGCGTCGTCGTCGTTGCCGTCGATGGACGTCGACCGCCGCACCTCAATCGTGCTCGCCAACCGTTCCGCATTGCAGGTGGGCAGGGATGCGTTGTCCTCGACGACGAGGTTCCCCCCAACGCTCTCGAGCGCGGTCAGATCCAACACGGTGGCGAGCCGCTCGTTCCCGACGATCCACACGTGTTCGCCAGTGGTGCGCAGGCTCTCAAGTCCCGCCAGGCTCTCCAGGCTCCCGTTCTGCCGGATTTCGAGGTTGGTCCCAATCTCGGCGACGGAACCCAGTCCGGCAAGCTCGCGCAGGTTCGCGTTGTCGTACACGCGCAGGTAGTCACCGACGGTGGAGACTGCGTCCAGACCGCGCACGCTGACCATGGATTCGTTGGTGGACACCCGCAGGAACCCGGGCACGTCGCGCAGATTTTCCAGACCCTGCAGATCCACCAGCTGTGGGTTGCCAACGATGGTCAGGTTGCCGCCAACGGTTCGCAGGCGACCGAGCGGAGTGAGGCTCGGGATGGCCTCGTTGCCGGTGATGTTGACGCTGCCGCCGACGGATTCGAGGCCGGAGAGGCCCTCAAGATCCTCGAGGCGAAACGTGTTCTGGACTGTGAAGTTTCCCGTCACCGTGCGGAGCCCCTCCAGCCCGGTGAGCGTCTGAAGCGATCCGTCGTCCGATAGTTTGAGGTCGCCCCCCACGGACGTCAGGGCGTCGAGCCCGTGCAGGGTGAACAGATCCCAGTTGCGGGAGAGGCGCAGATCCCCTCCAACCTCGCGCAGCCCGTCCAGTCCCCCGAGCGTGGCCAACTCGTTGTTGTCCAGTATCGAGACGTGACCGTCGACTACCGCCAGGGCGTTCAAACCCGCCGTGTCTCGCAGGACGTCGTTGTCTGCGAGGACGAGGTCGCCCCCGACCTCTGTGAGCGCGCCGAGGCCGCCCAGATCCACGAGCGCATCGTTGAATCCCAAGTAGAGCTCGCCGCGCACAAAGCCCAGTCCTTCCAGTCCGGACACGGCGGTGAGCGATGGATTGGCGGAGATGTCCAGGCTGCCGCCTACGCCTTCCAGCGCGCTGAGCCCGGCGAGGGTCCGCAGCGCCGCGTTGCCGCGGACCTGCATGTCGCCGCGCACAAAGTGGACCGCGTCCAGGCCGCGCAGGTCGGTGAGAGCGTCGTTCTCGAAGACCCGCATATCACCCTCGACAACCTGGATCTCGTCGAGGCCGCCGAGGCCCCGCAGGCGTGGGTTGCGCTCGATCCGCACATCGCCGCCGAACAATGGCGCGACGACCACATCAGGGATGCGCTCGAGCGCTGAATTCCGCCGGATCTCAATCGCCTCGGTCACGCCGGCGAGCCCATCCAAGGCCGACGCGTCCCGCAGGCCCAGGTTGGCGATAAGGCGAAGACTTCCGGCCACGCTGACGACGTTGTGCAGCCCGTCGAGCGTGGTGAGGACCACATTGCCCTCGATGGACAGCTCTCCGCCGATGTGTCGAACCGCCGCCATGCCGGACAGGGAGGTGAGGCGGTCTGTTCCGACGATTCTGAGGTTGCCCGTGATCTCCGAATAGGCGCCGATGGCGGCCACGTCGGCGTCGGATTGGATCTCGAAGTCCGCGTCCCACACGTTGGACAGCACGCATCCGTCGCGCCCACTCCCCTCGTAGCCCGTGGGGCAGGGGCCGCAGGACGTGGACCCGCCGTTCCACACGCATTGGGTCAGTGGGTCACAGCCCCCGTTGTCCTGGGCGCAGTCGCCCCAATCGCAGCCGCGAGCGCCGGTGCCGACCCAGCCGTCGGGACACGGTCCGCATTCGCGCCCGCCCGGGGTGTTCTCGCACACGGTGTTCGGATCGCAGCCGCCGTTGTCGCTCAGGCACTCGTCCACGTCAGTGCATACGCCGTCGGCGTCCCCGGCGTAGCCCCGGGGGCAGGGACCGCAGACCGGGCCAGCAGGGGTGTTTTCGCACCGGGTCAATGGGTCGCAATTGCCATTGTCGGTGGCGCAGAGATCCTGAACGCAGCCGTCGCGGCCAGTTCCTACGTAGCCCGATGGGCACGGGCCGCATTGGAATGTGCCGGTGGCGTTGTAGCACTGCACCAATGGGTCGCAGGCGCTCGTGCCGCTCGCGCATTCGTCGACGTCGGTGCACAGGACGGCCCCATCGCCCGCGTAGCCCTCTGGACACGCGCCGCAGATGATTTGGGAGCCGGCGCTCGTGCAGGTGACCCGCTGATCGCAGCCGCCGTTGGCCTCCGCGCAGGGGTCTTGTGCCGGTGTCTCCAACGTCTTCGTTGAATCGCAGGACGCCGTCCCAAGGACGATCGCGAGCAGCAAGCAGGCCAGACGCATCAACTTTCCCCTCGACATCCCGAGGCTTCCTGCGTGAGTCAGCCCGGGACGGGGCCGAGCGCCTGCCGCACTTCGTCCCACGGCCGGGTGTTGAGGATCTGGTCGGACGTGAGCCAGGCGCGACGTGCCATGCAGAGCCCGAAGAAGATCTGATGAAATCCGCCGGCGCTGTGACTGTCGGTGTTGATTAGCAGCTTGACGCCGGCCGCAGCGGCTCTTTTGGCGTGGATGTCGTGGAGGTCCAGACGCCCGGCGCCGGCGTTGAGTTCCAGGGCCACGCGGTGTTTGAGGCACGCAGCGACGACCGCGTCGAAGTCGAAATCGATCGGGTCTCGCGTGCCCAGCTTGCGCGCCGTCGGGTGCCCAACACAGTGGATGTGGCCCGAGGCAATGGCCTTGCACAGCCGCTCCGTCATCGCGCCGCGGTCCAAGCGGAACGAGGCGTGAATGGACCCCACCACGAAGTCGAGCTCGTCGAGCAGGTCCCCAGGCAAGTCGAGGCTCCCGTCACGCAGGATGTCCACCTCGATGCCCTTGAGCACGATGATTCCATCGATATCGTCATTGACGGCGTCGATGTCCGCCATATGTCGACGAAGCCGCTCCTCGTCGAGCCCATTGGCGACCGTCTGCGACTTGCTGTGGTCCGTAATGCAGATGTAGTCGTGGCCAAACTCTCGTGCGGCCTCTGCCATCTCCCGGATCGTGTTGCGGCCGTCGGAGGCCACAGTGTGCATATGCAGGTCGCCACGCAGGTCTCGCCGCTGGACAAGCTGCGGGAGTCTTCCCGCCTCAGCCGCTTGCAACTCGCCTGCGCCTTCGCGCAGCTCCGGCTCGATGAACGGCAGACCGACCGCGGCGAAGATGTCCGTTTCCGTCTCGCAGGCCACGACCTCACCGGTCTCCACCGAGGCGACGCCATACTCGGAAATCGTCAGGCCCTGCGCCTTGGCGCGCGCGCGCATGGCGACGTTGTGGTCCGCGCTGCCAGTGAAGTGATGCAGCAGGGCACCAAACTTCTCCGGCTCGACAATGCGGACGTCCGCCTGAAGATCGCCGGGCAACATGAACGACGTCTTCGTCGGTCCGGAGGCGATGACTTCGCGGACCAGCGAGTGCCCAACGATGGCCTGGGTCACGGCCAGCGGGGCGTCGCTGGCCACCACAAAGTCCAGGTCGCCCACCAGGTCTTTGCCGCGCCGAACTGAGCCCGCAATCTCCGCGCGGTCCACCTCGGGCAGCGACCGGAGAAAGTCCAGCACCGGGCCGGCGACGCGCAGGGCAGCTGGAAGCGGGCGGCGACCAGCGGTCCGCGCCAGACGCTCAAGCTCCGCCCGGATGTTGTCCTGGCTCTTTCCGCCAAACCCCTTGAGCTCGGCGATGCGCCCGTCGGCGAGCACAGCCTCCAGCTCAGGAATGCTGCCGACACCAAGCTCCTGCCAGAGGGCGCGGATCTTCTTGGGACCCAGCCCGCTGATACGGGTCAAGTCCAGGATGTGGGCCGGTGCCTCCGCGCGCAGCTCTTCCAGGAGCGCAAAGGTGCCGCTCTCCTGAAGCTCTACGAGGTGCTTCTCCACGGACGCGCCGACGCCCGGCAGGGACCGGGCGTTCCCCGAGGCGACCACGGGGTCGATGGGCTCGGCTCGTTTGGCGAGATCCCGACCGATGCGCGCGTAGGTACGCGCGCGCCAAGGGTCTCCGCCAGTAATTTCGATGAGGGCAGCCGCGTCCTTGAGGAGCTGGCCGTAGGTCACGTTGTCCATGGGCCGGGAGGATGCCGCCTCTGCGTCAACTTAGCCAGTCATGACCGTGCCGCTGCCCGTGATCATCATCCCGATTCCACCGCAGTGGACGACGACATCGCCCTGCCGCACTGCGGACAGTCCGTTGATCTTCACGGTGGCGCTGCCCATCAGGGTCATCCAGAAGTTGCCGTCGCAACAAGCTGCGTGAAGGCCCAGGTGGCCGGGGGCGGCGAGCGCGGGGCGCATCTCCACGGCGACGTTGAAGCTGCCGAAGATGGCCGGTCCCACACAGCAATGTGGACACCCGGGGCAGCCGTGTCCGTCCATGGGGACAAGGGACAGGTCAAAGAGTCGACATTGTGGCGGTCCAGGCACGGCACCCTCCTTGCCCGATCACGGTGGCAGAACGCCTCCAGCCTTGCAACCAACTTGACCCCGGGCGGTGCTGGGGGCACCCGGGGTTCATGAGAGTTTCGGGTCGTGCAGCGTTTGCGGGGCGCTTTGGGCAGGGGGACAAACTCCAGTTGGAGGGGCATCTGGCGTGTCTGGGGGTGCTGGTGCACCCGTGGATTGGCCCCGAGACCCGCTGGCTGATCGTCGGTGCCGCCCCCGGGGCCGGCAAGATCGCCATCGCTCGCGAACACGGTGTGGCGCAGGTGGACGCGGAGGCGTTGCTGCGTGCCGCCGGCGGTGACGTCTTCGGCGCGGTGAGACAGTTGGTGTCTGGGCCCGGCGTCCTGGCCCCTGAAGTGTTTGAACTGCTGCTGGCACTCGCCCCGGCTTCAGGGCGGAGTCTGGCCGTGACCTACGTGATCGAGCACGCCAGGGACGACGCTGATGCGGAAGCCTGGGGCCAGGTTCACGCGATGCTGTCCGCGGACACAGACGCCTGGTCGCCGCTGCCCGGCGACACCTTGCTCGGCGCGCGCGGCACGGTCATGGCCTTGCGCCTGGCGGCCCTGAGGAACGAGCTGTGGACGCGTCCAGCACATCGTCTCCTGACGCGTGTCCCCCACGGGCT
This sequence comes from uncultured Pseudomonadota bacterium, assembly GCA_937890335.1. Taxonomy (GTDB): domain Bacteria; phylum Myxococcota_A; class Bradymonadia; order Bradymonadales; genus CALBXO01. The sequence goes on from CALBXO010000764.1 coordinate 10,902, forward strand.
ACACGCGGAGGTTCTCTCGACGCTCCAGGCCGACCTTCTGGGCACGCCGGCGACGCAACGCGGCAGCTTCCGGGTGGAGCCAGCAGGCCCGGAGCCCGGCAGTCCGTCGCAGTGGAGCGAGCTGTCGGGCACGATGGCCTGCCAGTTTGACCCAGCCCCCGACGAAGACCGGTCCGTTCCGGCAGCCGTGGCCGAGGGACTCGCGTGCACGGGGGTTCTCTCGGTGTCAGGACTGCCACTGGTGCGCCTCGCGTCCGCGACCGCCGCCGTGATCGACCGCGTGGAGCAGGTGCGCGGCCGGTATCCGACGTTGCACACGCTGGCGATCTCCGTCGTGCGCTCGCCGGAAGCCTGGGAGGGGTTGTGCAAGCTGGTGGCCGCCGCGCCCAGGGCATGGACTGGGTTCATCATCGAATGTGGCGCCACGGTGGGCTACGACGAATGCGCGGCTCTCGCGCGGGCGCTCGAGGGTCGGGAGGTGCGCCGCCTCGAGCTCGGGTTCGACGCGGTCTCGGTAGGTCTGGCACCCATCCTTGAGACCGTGCACGGGCAGCCGCTGACGCACCTCGCGCTAGGGGGCAGCGAGTGGTACCTGCTGAGCGGCTTCCGCCGGGCGCGGTGGTGGGAGACGGTCGAGGCGCTGTGGTTCCGCAACCCGGCGCCACGCGGCGGAGGCATGCTGCGGGAGCTGTTCTACGGCGTGGTCGCGCCGCGCCTGGCGCACCTGGGCGTCGAGATGGCGGTACACAGCGCTGACCTGGTCGAGATCGATGCAGAGCAAGTGCCCACACTGCGATCCGTGCAGCTGCCGGGTTACAACGCGCGCTACGACGTCGGACGTGCGCCGCCCACGCTGGATGACGTGGTCGCGCGGGCCTGGTTTGCCGGCTTGCGCAAGCTCGAGCTGGGTGTTTGCACCGACGAGGAGATCGACACGCTGGCGCGCGGACCCAACGGGCTCGATTGGCTGCACATCGGCCGCGGCAATGCAGCCCGCGCCCTGGTCGGGGACGGGCTCAACCCCTTGGCACGATGGGGAATCCAGGCGCGGCTGCACGCCAGGCGCTGATCAGACCTCCAGGATCTCTTTCTCTTTGGCGGCGATGGCCGCCTCGACCTTGGCGACGGCGGTGTCGGTGTGGTCCTGGATCGTCTTGAGTGCGCGGTGCATCTCGTCCTCGGACAGCTCGCCGTCTTTCTGGAGCAGCTTGACCGTGTCGTTTGCTTCCCGCCGGTGACCACGGCAGGCGATCTTGTGCTCCTCACCCGCCTTCTTGACGAGCTTGACCAGATCGCGCCGTCGCTCGCCTGTGAGCGGCGGGATGGGGACGCGGACGATGGTCCCGTCATTGGTGGGGTTCAGCCCGAGGTCCGACGTGAGGATCGCCTTCTCGATGATGGGAATCATCGGCTTCTCCCACGGGGCGATGGTCAGCAACGTCGCATCGGCGACCTTGATGCTGCCCACCTGGTTCAGGGGGGTCGGCGTGCCGTAGTAGTCCACACGGATTCCGTCGAAGATGGCGGGGTTGGCCCGCCCCGTACGAATCTTGGTCAGGTCGCGCGCCAAAGCGACGGCGACACCATCAAAACCGAGGACGAGCTCCTCGAAAATCTCATCCAACATGGGATCTCCTCTCTCCCCACAGGGGCCGCGAAGGCCCGCACGGTCGGGATCGTTGCGTCAAAGCTGCGCGAGTCTAATTGACGCTTCCGTCAGTGACAAGCGTCCCCACATCCTCGCCCATCACCGCGCGCTTGATGTTGCCGTCCACCGTGAGGTTGAACACATGAATGGGCAGGTTGTTGTCCTTGCACAGGCTGATGGCCGGGGTGTCCATCACGCGCAGCTCGCGGGTCAGGGCGTCCATGTAGGTCAGCTTGCGGAAGAGTGTGGCGTCCGGGTGCAGCGCCGGGTCCTTGTCGTAGATGCCGTCGACCTTGGTGGCCTTGAGCAGGACCTCCGCGTCGATCTCCATCCCGCGCAGCGCGGCTGCGGTGTCCGTGGTGAAGTAGGGGTTTCCGGTGCCCGCCACGAAGATGACCAGGCGCCCCTTCTCCAGGTGCCGGATGGCGCGACGTCGGATCCACGGCTCGGCGACCGCGTCCATCTTCAGCGCGCTCATGACGCGCGTGAAACAGCCCACCTTTTCCAGAGCGTCCTGGAGCGCGAGGCCGTTGATGGCCGTGGCCAGCATGCCCATATAGTCGGCGCTGGCGCGGTCCATGCCGCGGGTGCTCGCCGCGACGCCCCGGAAGATGTTACCGCCGCCGATGACGGTAGCGACCTCGACATCGAGCTCCTGCAGATCACGGATCTGCCGGGCGATGTTCCGGAGCACCTTGTTGTCGATGCCGTAATTCTGTTCGCCGATGAGCGCTTCGCCCGAGAGTTTGAGCAGAACGCGCTTGTACTTGGGCATGAGGCCACCTGATGGGCCAGCCACGCCGCTCGCCCCTCCGTGGGCGGAGGGGCGGGGCCGGAAGGATCAGTTACCGGAGAGGGCGGCGACTTCGTCAGCCAGGCTCGATTTCTCGACCTCGATACCCTCGCCAACCTGGAAACGCACGAAGCGGGAGATGGACAGGCCACCGACCGACTTCTGGTACTTCTCGACGGACATATCCGGGTCTTTGACGTACGGCTGCTTGAGCAGGCTGATCTCGGCGAGCCACTTGCGCATGCGGCCAACGATCATCTTCTCCACGATCTCCGGCGGCTTGCCAGAGTCGAGCGCCTGGGCGACCAGGATGTCTTTCCTGGCAGCCTGCGTGGCGTCGTCTACGTCGTCCGGAGACAGGAACTCCGGGCGGGCGGCGGCGACATGCATGGCCACGTTGCGGCTGAACTCCGCGGCGGCTTCCGTGGACGCCGTGGCGACCGCGGTCTCCACGAGGACTCCGATCTTGGAGCCGGCGTGAACGTACCCACCGATGAGCCCCTCTGCGGACTCGAGGCGCTGCAAGCGGCGCAGCTGAATGTTCTCGCCGATGGCCGCGATCTGCTCGGGCACCCAGTCGGCAACGGTCTTTCCGTCTTCGACGGCGACACCGTTGAGACCGTCGATGTCGGTGACGCCCGCCTCGAACGCCAGGTTGGTCAGCCGATCCACGAAGGCCTGGAAGTTCTCGTTACGCGCGACGAAGTCGGTCTCGCAGTTGACCTCGATGATGACAGCCGCGCCGCCCTCGATCTTCAGCCCAACGAGCCCCTCGGCCGCGGTACGGCCAGCCTTCTTGGCGGCTTTGGAGATGCCCTTCTTCTGCAGCCAGATGAGGGCTTCCTCGACGTTGCCCTCGGTCTCGCCCAGGGCCTTCTTGCAATCCATCATTCCAGCGCCGGAGCGCTGGCGGAGCTCTTTGATGCTCGCGATCGTAACACTCATTGTATCTATCCTCCGGTAGGTCCGGGATCAGGCGTCGGTACGGGCCTGACGCTGAATCAACTTTTGAACTTCGGGTCCATCGACGTTGGCCGCGGGGGTGAAGCCCTCGATGTAGCCCTCCTCCTGGCGCGCCTTCTGGACCTGCGCCCGGCGCTTGGATCCCTCGATGCAGGCGTCGGCGATGGACTCAGCAAAGAGTTTGATGGAGCGGATGGCGTCGTCGTTGCCCGGGATCACGTGCGTGATGCCGCGCGGGTCGCAGTTGGTGTCCACGAGTCCGACGATGGGGATGCCCAGACGGGCAGCCTCCTTGGTCGGGATGTGCTCCTTGCGGGGGTCCACCAGGAAGATGCAGCTGGGCGGCTTGTCCATGAGCTTGATGCCGCCCAGGGTGCGCTCCAGCTTCTCCTGCTCGCGCGTGAAGCTCAGGACCTCCTTCTTGGTGTAGGAGTCGTAGGATCCGTCCATCGCCATCTTCTCGAGCGTCTTGAGACGGTCGATGCTCTTGCGGATGGTGCGGAAGTTCGTCAGCGTCCCGCCGAGCCAGCGGTGGGTCACGAAGAACTGATCGGCGCGAATCGCGGCGTCGCGAACCAGCGGTTGGGCCTGCTTCTTGGTGCCGACAAACAGCACCGAGCCGCCGCCCGCAACGATGTCCGCGACAAAGTCGTACGCGCGGTCGAAGAGGCGGACGGTCTTGGCCAGATCAATGATGTAGATCCCGTTCCGGGCGCCGTAGATGTACGGGCGCATCTTGGGATTCCATCGCTTGGTCTGGTGTCCAAAGTGGACGCCGGCTTCGAGCAGTGCTCGCATTTCGAGATGAGACATGGATTCTCCTGTGCGTTGTTTCCTCCGCCGAGCGTCGTCCCGTGTCGCAACCCCGTGATTCTGGGGCACGCAGCGCACAGTCAGCTCGACGTGTGACGTTTCCCGAACAGCACTGCGCTGAACGGCGCCGGGGCTTTACCACACGACGGGGGAGGGGCGCAAGGGCTGATGGGGACCGGCCCCACGGTGCGTCCCGACAGGATCGCTCGCGTGGGCTCCGGTAGTAGTCGTCCCCGTCTCCATGCTGCACCGTCCTCGACCATCGCCGGGCCCTGACCCCATGTCACTGTGCTTGTCGGTGTCGCTGTGTCCGGGCCGGCAGCAGAATCGGGACTCGTACCCCCGACCCAAAGTCCTGCCTTGGTCTGCGCTGGCGCCAGCACGCCGTCCGCGACGCCCTTGGTCCTCACGTGTTCGAAACACGCTTCGGCCTGCAGATCGCCACGGTCGACGCACCGGAACGACCGGTCACCAGGACGAGACTTCGCGTCGGGAGTACTACGCGTCTGCGTTCTTCTTGAGCTTGTTGGGGGTGAGGAGGGCGACAGGCGCGTCGTCCAGGCTCCAACCGTCGTCGAGGGCGTCGAGGGACAGGGGGCCGTCTCCGAGCAGGTCCGCGGCGTCCATGGGCTCCATCGGCGGGAGCTGGGTCGTCACTTCCGCGTCGTCGGTGGCGACCGCCGCGGCGGCCTCCTCCTTGGCGGCAGCCGCTGTCACGGCAGCCTCGTCAGCGGCGGCTTTGTCAGCGGCCGCCTTGTCGGCGGCGGCCTTGTCTACGGCAGCCTTGTCCGCAGCAGCTTTGTCAGCGGCGGCCTTGTCCGCCGCAGCCTTCTCCGCCGCAGCCTTCTCCGCCGCAGCCTTCTCCGCCGCAGCCTCGTCGGATGCCTCGCTGGCAGCAGCCTCGGCAGGGGCCTCGTCAGCAGCCTCGGTCGGGACCTGCTCAGCAGCAGCCTCCTCAGGAACAGCCGCCTCGGCAGCGGGCTTCGCCGCCGCCTCAGGAACAGCCGC